>NZ_WIWL01000237.1:0-108383 GCF_009600105.1 Pseudomonas sp. FSL R10-0056 | reverse complement strand
CCCGTTCCGCCAGCCAGAGGGCGCGGTTTTGCAGGCGTGTGGGCAGGTCGCCGGCGCTGGTGCGGGCGCGCCGATTGGCTTCAAGATCGTCCAGCGGGCCGGCGTGTTCTTCGCGCAGACGCACGGTCTCGGTCAGCCAGAGGCGTTGTAATGGGGAAAGTTGATTCACAGGCCAGTCCATTCAAGTGAGCCATGAGCATAACCGCTGTTAGTCAGGCGGGGTACTGTCGGCGCGGGTGGCTCTGGTATCCTCGGCGCCATGAAAAAAACACTCCCCCTTAGCCTGATCGCGGCACTCGCTGAAAACCGCGTGATTGGCGTCGACAACAGCATGCCGTGGCATTTGCCAGCGGATTTCAAATATTTCAAGGCCACCACCCTGGGCAAGCCGATCATCATGGGTCGCAAGACCTGGGATTCGCTCGGTCGCCCGTTGCCGGGCCGGCTTAATCTGGTGGTCAGTCGTCAGACCGGCTTGCAGCTTGAAGGTGCCGAGGTATTTGCATCCCTTGAGGCGGCTGTGGAGCGTGCCGAGGCGTGGGCAATCGAGCAAGGCGTCAGTGAAGTGATGCTGATTGGCGGCGCGCAGTTGTACACCCAGGGATTGGTGGATGCCGACCGGTTGTACCTGACGCGAGTGGGCCTGAGCCCGGAAGGCGATGCGTGGTTCCCTGAGTTCGATCAGGCGCAGTGGAAACGGGTATCAGAGGAATTGCACGAGGCTGCAGAGGGCAAGCCGGCGTTCAGTTTTGAGGTGTGGGAAAGGGCTTAGTTACAAAAAGCCCCTCACCCCAACCCTCTCCCGGAGGGAGAGGGGGCTGATCTGTGGTGTTACGCAAATCTGCTTTTGCCTTTAATCCCCTCTCCCTCCGGGAGAGGGTTAGGGCAAGCTTTTAGGCGTGCGCCAGATCACCATGATCGTCTTCAGCCAGGATGGCCTTGTCGGTCTGGTGCAGGATCTGGCTGGTGACGGTGCCTGCCACCATCGAACCGCTGACGTTCAGTGCCGTACGGCCCATGTCGATCAGGGGCTCGACCGAAATCAGCAATGCCACCAGCGACACCGGCAATCCCATGGCCGGCAACACGATCAGTGCAGCGAAGGTTGCACCACCGCCCACACCGGCCACGCCTACCGAACTCAAGGTCACGATGGCCACCAGCGATGCGATCCACACAGGGTCCAGCGGGTTGATGCCCACGGTCGGGGCAACCATCACCGCCAGCATGGCCGGGTACAGACCGGCACAGCCGTTCTGGCCAATGGTCGCGCCAAACGAAGCGGCAAAGCTGGCGATCGAAGACGGAATGCCCAGGCGTCGGGTTTGCGCTTCGATGCTCAACGGGATGCTGGCCGCGCTCGAACGGCTGGTGAAAGCAAAGGTCAGAACCGGCCATACCTTGCGGAAGAAGCGCAGCGGGTTAACCCCGGAAAACGACACGATCACGCCGTGAATCACAAACATCAGCGCCAGGGCGATGTAGGACACCACCACAAAGCTGCCGAGTTTGATGATGTCCTGCACGTTGGACATGGCGACCACTTTGGTCATCAAGGCCAGTACGCCGTAGGGGGTCAGTTTCATCACCAGGCGCACCAGGCGCATCACCCAGGCTTGCAGGGTGTCGATGGCGCTGAGGATCTTGCCGCCTTTTTCCGGCTCGTCCTTGAACAGCTGCAACGCGGCGATGCCCAGGAATGCCGCGAAAATCACCACGCTGATGATCGAGGTCGGCTTGGCACGGGCCAGGTCGGCAAACGGGTTTTGCGGGATAAACGACAGCAGCAGTTGTGGCACGTTCAGGTCCGACACCTTGCCCGCGTAGTCGCTCTGGATCACTTGCAGGCGGCTCATTTCTGCAGCACCGGCCACCAGGCCATCGGCGGTGAGGCCGAACAGGTTGGTCAGGCCGATACCGATCAGTGCCGCGATCATGGTGGTAAACAGCAATGTGCCGATGGTCAGGAAGCTGATCTTGCCGAGGGACGAAGCGTTATGCAGACGGGCTACGGCGCTGAGGATCGAGGCGAATACCAGCGGTATCACGATCATTTGCAGCAATTGCACGTAGCCACTGCCGACCAGGTCGAACCAGCCAATGGAGGCTTTCAGTGTCGGGCTGTCTGTACCGTAGGTCAGGTGCAGGCACAGGCCGAAGACCACGCCTATAACCAGTGCCAGCAAGACTTTTTTCGCCAGGCTCCACGCAGTGTGGCGGGTCAGCGACAAGCCGAACAGCAACGCGAGGAACACCAGCAGATTGAGGATCAGCGGGAAATTCATGAAAGCTCCGAGGGGACGACTTGTACCAGTCTTGGATGTAACTATTGCGAACCGGAAATCGTAACAGGTTGATATATCTACAAATATACCGATGTGGAATGACAACCAAGGTTTTTGGAATAAGCAGGTGACGCAGACAGGACGATGATAGTCGTGCCCAAGCCAAAAACTGTCATACAGGTTTGTTAGCGTCTGTGCTTTTGACTAGGAGCATAGCTGATGAACCTGACCGCCAAGCTGACAGCGTTAACTCTGTGTATGGGGCTTGCGGGCCAGGTGTTGGCCACAGAACTCAAACACTGGCCCGCCGATCAGGCCAGGCAACTGGACGCCATGATTGCGGCCAACGCGAACAAGGGTAATTTCGCGGTCTTTGACATGGATAACACCAGCTACCGCAACGATCTGGAAGAAGCGCTGCTGCCGTTTATGGAAAACAAGGGCCTGATCACCCGTGACAGTCTCGACCCGTCGCTCAAACTGATCCCGTTCAAAGACACTGCCGAACATAAAGAAAGCCTGTTCAGTTACTACTATCGCTTGTGCGAAGTGGACGACATGGTGTGTTACCCGTGGGTGGCCCAGGTGTTTTCCGGCTTTACCCTGCAACAGCTCAAGGGTTACGTGGATGAGCTGATGGCCTCGGGCAAACCGGTGCCAGTGACTTACTTCGAGGGGGATGTGGTCAAGACCTCCGAGGTTCAGCCGCCCAAGGTGTTTACCGGACAGGTCGAACTGTTCAACAAACTGATGGAAAACGGCATTGAGGTCTATGTCATGACCGCGGCTTCGGAAGAGCTGGTGCGCATGGTCGCGGCCGATCCCAAGTACGGTTACAACGTCAAACCGCAAAACGTGATTGGCGTGAGTACGCTGCTCAAGGACCGCAAAACTGGTGAGCTGACCACTGCCCGCAAACAGATCAGCGCCGGTACATACAACGAGAAAGCCAACCTGGGGCTGGAGTTGACCCCTTATCTGTGGACTCCGGCGACATGGATGGCGGGCAAGCAGGCGGCGATCCTGACCTATATCGACCAGTGGAAAAAGCCGGTGCTGGTGGGCGGCGATACGCCGTCCAGTGATGGCTATATGCTATTTCACGGCGTGGACGTGGCCAAGGGCGGGGTGCACTTGTGGATCAACCGCAAAGACAAATACATGGCGCAACTGGAAGGCATGATGGCCAAGAATGCGGCGGCGCAAGCCAAAGAGGGGTTGCCGGTAACGGCGGATAAAAACTGGGTAATCGTCAAGCCGGATCAGATCCAGTAGTGACGTAGCAGCTGCCGAGGGACGAAGGCTGCGTTCGGCGACGTAGTCGTCGTAAACCTGAGTCTTCAATATTTCTGATGTACCGAAGTGTCTGATTTCACGACGGCTTTGCCGCCGAACGCAGCCTCGTTCCTACGGCAACTGCTACAGAGTTGGTGTATGAACCAAAAATCCCGGCACATGGCCGGGATTTTTGTTCAACGTATTGGCTTATGGCACCAATTTGTCCAACAGCGCTTTATCACGCACCGCGCCCTTGTCGGCGCTGGTGGCCAGCAACGCATAGGCCTTGAGGGCCGTGGTGACTTTGCGCGGACGCACTTCCACCGGCTTCCAGCCTTTCTTGTCTTGCTCGGCACGACGGGCTGCCATCTCTTCGTCGCTGATCAACAGGTTGATCGAACGGTTCGGGATGTCGATCAGCACTTTGTCGCCGTCCTGCACCAGGCCAATCGCGCCACCAGCGGCTGCTTCCGGTGAAGCATGACCGATGGACAGGCCCGAAGTACCGCCCGAGAAACGACCGTCGGTGAGCAGCGCACAGGCTTTGCCCAGGCCTTTGGATTTCAGGTACGACGTCGGGTAGAGCATCTCTTGCATGCCCGGGCCGCCTTTAGGGCCTTCGTAACGGATGATCACGATGTCGCCGGCCTGTACTTCGTCCGCCAGAATGCCGCGCACGGCGCTGTCCTGGCTTTCGAAGATCTTGGCGTTGCCTTCGAACACGTGGATCGACTCGTCGACGCCCGCGGTTTTAACCACGCAACCATCCAGAGCGATGTTGCCGTACAGCACGGCCAGGCCGCCTTCTTGCGAGTAGGCGTGCTCGACACTGCGGATGCAGCCGTTTTCACGGTCGTCGTCGAGGGTGTCCCAGCGGGTCGACTGGCTGAACGCGGTTTGCGTCGGGATACCGGCCGGGCCTGCACGGAAGAACGTGTGCACGGCTTCGTCGTCAGTCTGGGTGATGTCCCATTTGGCGATGCCTTCGGCCATGGTCTTGCTGTGTACGGTCGGCAAATCGGTGTGCAGCAGGCCGCCGCGGGCCAACGAGCCAAGGATGGAAAAAATACCACCGGCGCGGTGAACGTCTTCCATATGGTACTTCTGAATGTTCGGCGCCACTTTGCACAGCTGCGGCACATGACGTGACAGGCGGTCGATGTCTTTAAGGTCGAAGTCGATTTCGGCTTCTTGGGCCGCAGCCAGCAAGTGCAGGATGGTGTTGGTCGAACCGCCCATGGCGATGTCCAGCGTCATGGCGTTTTCGAACGCCTTGAAGTTGGCGATATTGCGCGGCAATACCGACTCGTCGTTCTCGACGTAGTACTGGCGGCACAGATCAACGATGGTGCGTCCGGCTTGCAGGAACAATTGTTCGCGGTCGCTGTGGGTAGCCAGTGCCGAGCCGTTGCCCGGCAAGGCCAGACCCAGGGCTTCGGTCAGGCAGTTCATAGAGTTGGCAGTGAACATGCCGGAGCACGAACCGCACGTCGGGCAAGCGCTGCGCTCGTACTCGGCAACTTTCTCGTCAGAAGCGCTGGAGTCGGCGGCGATCACCATGGCGTCTACCAGATCCAGACCGTGGCTGGCGAGCTTGGTCTTGCCTGCTTCCATCGGCCCGCCGGAAACGAAAATCACCGGGATGTTGAGGCGCAAGGAGGCCATCAGCATGCCAGGGGTGATCTTGTCGCAGTTGGAGATGCACACAATGGCGTCGGCGCAGTGGGCGTTGACCATGTATTCCACGGAGTCGGCGATGATCTCGCGGCTAGGCAGCGAGTACAGCATGCCGTCATGGCCCATGGCGATGCCGTCGTCGACGGCAATGGTGTTGAATTCTTTGGCAACGCCGCCTGCGCGCTCGATCTCGCGGGCTACCAGCTGGCCCATGTCCTTGAGGTGGACGTGGCCGGGTACGAACTGGGTGAAGGAGTTGGCAATGGCGATGATCGGCTTTTTAAAGTCGGCATCTTTCATCCCCGTGGCGCGCCACAAAGCGCGGGCACCGGCCATGTTGCGGCCATGGGTGGAGGTTTTCGAACGATAGTCAGGCATGGAGCAACTCCGGGCGGCTAATCAGGTAACAAACAGGGAAGTGAGCTTCTAATGACAGGCGGATCACACAGAAAATGACCACGTATCCGCGAGTTGCCGTAAACGCTGCGGGATCGCCGCGCGTCTGGGCTTGAGCTCATAAACCCGCCGGGGATGATTGGCGATGAATGCGTCGATTCTACACGGCTGGCGGCGGGAGGGAATGGGCCCGAGGGTTGCGCCAGGGTACAAATGAGCGACTTGGGATACTGCATGAGGCAATCAGCTCTAGTAAGGCCGGGCCTGCTTTTGTGTGGGAAAGAACTATTTTTAATAAGTGGCACGACCATTTAACGGCAATCAAGTAATAGTGTGCGATTGGTTTTGTAGTGAGGGTTCCAAATGCTGACGCTTGAGCGATCTGTCAAAACGTATCTGGTCATCGGCCTGGTGCAAGGGCTGTTGCTGTGGCTGAGCACCGCCATAGACGAGCCGGGAGTTCGTTATGGCCTGATGACGGCAGTGCTGGTGGGTGGCATCAACCTGTTGCTGCTGGATGAGAATATCCGCCAGCGTGGCACGGTATGGCGGGTGCTCGGACTCACGGCAGTCATGACGTCAATCAGTGCCTGGGTATTTTGGGACGGCGATGAGTATTGGCGCTCAGGCAGTTGGCTGGTGGGCAGCTGGACCTTCTTTGCCGTAGTCGTTACCTATGTGTGTACGGTTTTTATTCTGAGCTGGCCGACCCGTGAAGGGCGCTACCCACGCTACCAGGACCTGTTTCGCCATGCTTGGGACACGGTGTTTATCGTGCTTCTGGGGTTGCTGTTGAATGGCGTGTTCTGGGCATTGCTGCTGTTGTGGGGCGGGCTGTTCAAGATGCTCGGCATCGTGGCGCTCAACAAGCTGTTCTCAACTGACGGGTTTATGTATGTCAGTTCGGCGATGGTGTTTGCCCTGGGCGTTCATATGGGGCGTGAAAAGGACCGGGTGATCGGGCTGCTGCGCGGGATTCTGCTGGCGCTATGCCGCTTTTTGCTGCCGTTGAGTGCGTTGATTGTCATTGTGTTCACCTTCGCTTTGCCCTTTACCGGGCTGGAGCCGATCTGGGATACCGGTTATTCGACGCCGATCATGCTGTGGCTGGTGGCGGTCAGTTTGTTTTTGCTCAATGGCGTGTTTCAGGATGGCACCCAGGGCAGCGGGTACCCGGTCTGGCTGGTGCGGGTGATCGACCTGTGCCTGCTGTGTTTACCGGTGCTGGTGGTGTTGGCAGGGTATTCGACCTGGCTGCGTATCGAGCAGTACGGCCTGACCCCGTCACGGATCCTCGCCATGGTGCTGGTGCTGGTTATTTTTGTTCACAGCCTGGCGGCGGTTTGGGCCGTGTTTGCTTCAAGGGCCGTCTGGCTGGGCAGCTTGCGCGCCAGCAATCCGCTAATTGCGCTGCTGTGCGTGGTGGTGCTGCTGGGGTTGCATACGCCGTGGTTCAGCCCGCTCAAGTTGAGTGCGAACAATCAGGTGCAGCGCTTGCTCAGCGGCAAGACTGCGGTGGATACCTTTGATGCAGATACCTTGCGCAATCGTCTGGGGCCTCAGGGCAAGCAGGCGTATGACGCGTTGTTGGTGCAAGTCGAGCAAGGGCTGGTACTGACCGGGCCGCAGCGGCAAGTCTTGCTGAAACGCCTCAAGGAAGCAGGTTCGGGCAATGGCCCCAGAGGGTCGGAGCGGTTGCTGGAATGGATCGGGCCCAAGGTCGAGGGCAGTGAGCAGTTTGAGGACAAGGGGTTTGACGGGCAGTTGTGCCTGGCGCCAGGTTGCGCCCTGTGGGCCGTGGATCTGGATCAGGACGGGCAGCCGGAGGTCCTGCAATTACCCAAGAACAAGTGGTCCGAACCGTTGCACTTCTTCAAGCGTGATGCTCAGGGCAAATGGCGGCGAGCCGGGACTTACCTGGGGGATGAGAGTGCGCTGGAGCTGATCGAGAAGATCCGCCAGGGCAATGTGAAGGTGGTGAAGCCGACTTATCAATCGTTGCAGATTGGCGAGGTTGAGCTGACGCCGAAGCTGGAGAAGCCTCGCAAGCCTTGAGCCCCCCGTAGCAACTGCCGAGGAACGAAGGCTGCGTTCGGCGGCGCAGCCGTCGTAAAACCTGAGCCCGCGGTTTAACTAACAGACCGGGAGTTCAGGTTTTACGATTGCTTCGCAATCGAACGCAGCCTCGTTCCTTCGGCAGCTACTACGAGGTGATGTGCGTCTTAGCTGTTAGGCAGCAATCGGCAGGTGATGCTCTTGATGTAGCGTGTTTCCGGGATGGCCGGGTGCACCGGGTGGTCCGGGCCCTGGCCGCCGCGCTCCAGCAGCTGCATGTTGCGGTCCAGATGGCGGGCGCTGGTCAGCAGGATGTTTTGCAGGTCGTCTTCGGGCAGGTGCATCGAGCACGATGCGCTGACCAGAATGCCGTCCTTGTTGAGCAGGCGCATGGCTTGCTCGTTCAGGCGGCGGTAAGCGCCTTCGCCATTTTTCAGGTCTTTTTTGCGTTTGATGAACGCCGGTGGGTCGGCCACGATCACGTCGAAACGCTCTTCGTTGGCTTTAAGCTCCTTGAGAGCTTCAAACACGTCGCCTTCCATGCAGGTGACTTTCTCGGCAAAGCCGTTCAGCGCAGCGTTGCGCTCAACACCGTCAAGGGCGAAGGACGAGGCGTCAACGCAGAACACTTCGCTGGCGCCAAACGCACCGGCTTGAATACCCCAGCCGCCGATGTAGCTGTACAGATCCAGTACGCGTTTACCTTTGACGTACGGGGCCAGACGCGCACGGTTCATGCGGTGGTCATAGAACCAGCCGGTTTTTTGCCCGGCGATCACCGGTGCTTCGAACTTCACGCCGTTTTCTTCCAGGGCAACCCACTCCGGTACCAGGCCGAAGACGGTTTCAACATAGCGTTCAAGGCCTTCGGCATCACGGGCAGCCGAGTCGTTCTTGAACAGGATGCCGCTTGGCTTGATGACTTGCACCAGGGCTGCGATCACGTCTTCTTTGTGGTGTTCCATTGTGGCCGAGGCCAGTTGAACCACCAGAATGTCGCCGAAACGGTCAACCACCAGGCCCGGCAACAAATCGGAGTCGCCGTAGACCAGGCGGTAGTAAGGCTTGTCGAACAGACGCTCACGCAGGGACAGGGCCACGTTCAGGCGGTGTACCAGCAGCGACTTGTCCAGTGGCAGCTTGATGTCGCGCGACAGCAGGCGTGCACAGATCAGGTTGTTGGGGCTCATGGCAACGATGCCCAGCGGCTTGCCGCCGGCGGTTTCGAGTACCGCTTGGTCGCCGGCCTTAAAACCGTTCAGTGGTGTGGCAGCTACATCGATTTCGTTGCTGTAGACCCACAGGTGGCCGGCGCGCAGGCGTCGATCGGCATTGGCTTTAAGGCGCAGGCTTGGCAGGGACATGACGTCGCTCCGGGTATTGAAAAGGGCGCGATTATAGCCTTAGACGCAACCCTGAGGCTTGGCTGATTCACCGCATTGCGTCGGATCACGGGCTCAGTGGCGCTGAAATTTCCGCTAGAATCGCCAGCTATTCCAGAGTGCGGAGCCCCCATGCCTGAATTACCTGAAGTCGAAACCACCCGCCGCGGCATAGCCCCGCACCTTGAAGGGCAGCGGGTCAGTCGGGTGATTGTGCGCGAGCGTCGTTTGCGCTGGCCGATCCCTGAGGATCTCGATGTGCGGTTGTCGGGGCAGCGTATTGTGCTGGTCGAGCGCCGGGCCAAGTATTTGCTGATCAATGCCGAGGTTGGGACATTGATCAGCCACTTGGGCATGTCGGGCAACCTGCGGCTGGTGGAGGCCGGGTTACCTGCGGCCAGGCATGAGCATGTGGATATCGAGCTGGAATCCGGGCTGGCCCTGCGTTATACCGACCCGCGCCGGTTCGGGGCGATGCTCTGGAGCCTTGACCCGCTGAACCATGAGCTGCTGGTGCGCCTGGGGCCGGAGCCGCTGACCGACCTGTTTGATGGTGAGCGGCTGTTTCAGCTGTCGCGCAAGCGCTCAATGGCGGTCAAGCCGTTCATCATGGACAACGCGGTGGTGGTGGGCGTGGGTAATATTTATGCGACCGAAGCGCTGTTTGCCGCAGGTATTGACCCGCGTCGCGCCGCCGGGAGTATTTCCCGGGCACGCTATTTGAAGCTGGCGATTGAGATCAAGCGGATTCTGGCGGCCGCTATCGAGCGGGGCGGCACCACATTGCGCGACTTTATTGGTGGCGATGGCCAGCCCGGTTATTTTCAGCAGGAGCTGTTTGTATACGGGCGTGGTTATGAACCGTGCAAGGTTTGCGGCACGGAACTGCGTGACGTCAAACTGGGCCAGCGTGCGAGCGTGTTTTGCCCGCGTTGCCAGACGTAGCCACCAGTCCTGCGCTGAACTCTTGTGGGAGCCGGCTTGCTCGCGATGCAACCACCTCGATCGAACGGGTCGATCGCAGTGAATCTATCGCGAGCAGCCCGCTCCCACATACATCGCATAGACGATGAATCAGGCCTTCCCGGTAATTGCCCGGTACTTTTCCATCAGCTGTTCTTCGGTTTCCGGGTGGGCTTCATCCAGCGGGATGCAGTCAACCGGGCACACCTGCTGGCATTGCGGCTCATCGTAATGGCCAACGCACTGGGTGCACAGGTTGGGGTCGATCACGTAGATCTCTTCACCCTGGGAAATGGCGGCGTTCGGACACTCGGGTTCGCAGACGTCGCAGTTAATGCAATCGTCGGTGATGATCAGGGACATGGGTACTCCGGCCGGGGCGCTCGGCCCGGGCAACTGAAATCGAATGCGGCAATTGTGCCGCATTGGCGCCCGCAGTGCACGCGGACGCCGCTTCAGTGGTTATTTCTTGCGAAAACGCTCGGTCAGGGCATCAGCCACGGCCGGGTGTACGAATTTGTTGATATCACCGCCTAATGCTGCGATTTCGCGCACCAACGTCGAGGATATAAACGAATAACGTTCTGACGGCGTGAGGAACAGGCTCTCGACATCGGGGGCCAGTTGGCGATTCATGTTCGCCAGCTGGAACTCGTATTCGAAGTCCGACACGGCACGCAGGCCACGCAGGAACACATTGGCATTCTGTTCTTTGGCAAAGTGCGCGAGCAGCGTCGAGAAACCGACCACCTCAACATTGGGCAGGTGTTTGGTGACTTCACGAGCCAGCTCCACCCGCTGTTCCAGAGGGAATAGCGGGTTTTTCTTGGTGCTGGCAGCGACAGCAATGATCACGTGGTCAAACAGGCGCGAAGCGCGTTCGACCAGATCGCCATGGCCCTTGGTAATAGGGTCGAATGTACCTGGGTACAACACTCGGTTCATCGCGTCGTCCTGGCGGGAATCCGTTGGGGAGTCGGATGGTATCGCAGCATTCCCGGTCGGCCAAGTCGCCATTCGCAGAAGAAAGCACTATAGACGCGACGAATTTACTGCTTTTTCATGATTTTTTCAGGCGTTGGCCCAGTAGGCTCGCCAGTTTTTCGATAAAGCCCGTTAGCGGATAAACAGCTTCTGGATCATGCGTACCAGTTGCCGGTCATAAGGCGGATAGATCATCGGCGAGCTGTTCAGGCGCTGTTTGCACAGCACGCCCTTGGCTTTGCTGAAGGTCAGGAAACCTTCGTGGCCGTGGTAATGCCCCATGCCTGAATGCCCGACGCCGCCAAAAGGCAGGTCGTCGATAGCCACATGCAACAACGTTTCGTTGATGCTGACCCCGCCCGAGTGAGTGGTGTGGATAACCCTCTGTTGCTCGGCTTTGTTGTAGCCGAAGTAATACAGTGCCAGAGGGCGGGGTCTACGGTTGATGTAGGCCATTGCCTGATCCAGATTGGAGTAGGGCACAACGGGTAGTAGAGGGCCGAAGATTTCGTCCTGCATGACGTGCATCTCGTCGTTTACATCCAGCACCAGCGTATGGGGCATGCGCCGCCCCTGGCCCTGTTCATACAGCGGGATCAACCGTGCGCCCTTGAGGGTGGCGTCGGTTTGCAGCCGTTCAAGGCGCGCCAGCTGCCGGTCATTGATAATTGCGGTGTAGTCCGGGTTATCGATGAGGGTCGGATAAAAGCTGTGAACGGCCTGGCGGTAGGCATCGACGAAGCCGTCTACCCGATCCTGGGGTACCAGCACATAATCCGGAGCGATACAGGTTTGCCCGGCGTTGAGTGTTTTGCCCCAGGCGATGCGCTGGGCAGCGTCTTTGAGCGGTACATCGGCCGACACGATAGCGGGAGATTTACCACCCAGCTCCAGTGTTACGGGGGTCAGGTTTTCAGAAGCCGCACGCATCACCCGTTTGCCCACATGGGTGGAACCGGTGAACAGCAAGTGATCGAACGCCAGCCCGGAGAACGCCACCGCCACATCTGCCTCGCCCAGTACCACCGCAACCATGTCTTCGGGGAAGATCCGCCCCAGCAAATCCTTGAGCCAGTGCCCGGTGACCGGGGTGAACTCGCTGAGCTTGAGCATGACCCGGTTGCCGGCAGCCAATGCGCCAACCAACGGGCCGATGGCCAGATACAGCGGGTAGTTCCACGGCACAATAATTCCCACAACCCCCAGCGGCTGATACATCACTTTGGCACTGGCGGGCGCGAACATCATGCCTACGCTGCGTGAGGAAGGTTTCATCCAGCGCTTAAGGTGTTTGAGGGCATAATCAATGCTGTGCAAGCACGGCATCAATTCGGCAAACAGGGTCTCGTCCGGGCTGCGATGGCTGAAATCCTGGCTGATGGCATCGATCAGCACCTCGCGCTCGCGGCTCAACAGCTGGCGCAGGCTTTTGAGCCATTGCTGGCGCTGCGCAAGTGGCGGGAATGGATGAGCGGCATAGGCCTGGCGCTGCTTGTCGAGCAGGGACTGGAGAGCGTCCGGTTGAACCGGGGCGTCGTGAGTGTGAGTGCTGTCGACAGGCATGATGGCTCCAGGCAGTTTTTATCGGTATTTATCGTAGAAGAGCACTATGTTTTTAGAGCTTGTGCTCTAACCTGTCAATTGAAGGCCTGCCCCGTGTTGTTTATCGATTCAAGGTTAGGCCGTAAGATGCCTTTCGTTTTTAATTTAAGCGCAAGCCCATGGCCATACGACTAAAAACCAGTCAGCGCATCGCCAACAGCAGCCTGGAGCTTTTCAACCAGTTGGGCGAACGCAGTGTGAGCACTAATCACATTGCGGCCCATATGGAAATTTCGCCCGGTAATCTGTACTACCACTTCCCCAACAAGCAGGCGATTATCGCGGTCTTGTTCAGCGAGTACGAAGCGCTGGTATTGAGCTTTTTGCACCCACCCCAAGGGCGTTTGCCAACCGTTGCCGACAAGCACCACTACCTGCAGCAACTGCTGGATGCCATGTGGCGCTACCGTTTTTTGTATCGAGATATCGAGCATTTATTGCACAGCGACACGGAACTGGCCATCCGCTATCGACGTTTTTCCCAGCACTGCCTCACACAGGCCCAGGCCATATACGCCGGCTTTGTCGAGGCCGAAATCTTGTGCATGAGCCCCCGGCAAATTGAATCCCTGAGCCTGAATGCATGGATTATTCTCACCTCATGGGTAGGTTTTTTATGCGCCACCCGTGAAAACAGTGACCAGCTCAGCGAGCAGGCCATCAAGCGCGGTGTGTACCAACTGCTGGTGCTGGAATCAGGTTTTGTTACCGACCAGGCACGGGAAGCCATCGATGAATTGATCAAGGAATACTACGTCCCTCTGGAACACGCGTTGTACGCTCAATAACTGCATTTCACCCCCTTACAGGAGTTCACTATGCCCGTTGCGCAACTGATCAGCCCTCATGCCCTGAATGAACGTCAGGCGCAGCCCGGCCTGGTTATCCTGGATTGCCGCTTTGCCCTCGAAGACCCGGACTACGGCCGTTGCAGTTATGCCGAGGGGCATATTGCCGGCGCGCAATTTGCCGATCTCGAACGCGACCTGAGCGGGCCTGTAATCAAAGGTGTGACCGGTCGTCATCCATTGCCCGATCCACGTACTCTGGTTGAGCGTCTGCAGGCCTGGGGCATCAATGCCGACAGCGATGTGGTGTTGTATGACGACGGCCCGGGTGCTTTTGCGGCCCGGGCATGGTGGTTGCTGACCTGGCTGGGCAAGCGCGAGGGTGTATTTATCCTTGATGGTGGTCTCAAGGCCTGGCATGCCGCGGGCTTCCCGCTGAGCCTGGATGCGTCACCGACCTTGCGTGGCACTTTCGAAGGCAAACCCGACAGCCATATGCTGCTGAGCGCCGAACAATTGCAAAAGCGCCTGACCAAGCCGGGACTGACCTTGATCGATGCCCGTGCCCAGCCGCGTTTTCGAGGTGAGGTCGAGCCGATTGACCCGATCGCCGGGCATATTCCGGGCGCGCAATGTGCCGCCTTCAGCGAAAACCTGGATCCTACGGGGCGCTTTTTGCCTGCGGCGCAGCTCAAGCAGCGCTTTGCCGAAAAACTTGCCGGCCGCTCTCCCGAGGAGCTGGTTGCCTATTGCGGCTCCGGGGTGACGGCGTGTCACAACCTTTTTGCATTGGGCTTGGCGGGTTATCCGCTAGGCAAGCTTTATGCGGGTTCGTGGAGCGAGTGGATCAATGATCCTGCGCGGGGCATTGCTACTGGCGATTGAGCCAGTTGGCTTAAGGGGTGCCGACACTGGCCAACCGGTATGCACCGGGGCCAACACCATAGACTTTCTTGAATTGCCGGTTCAGGTGGCTCTGGTCGGCAAAGCCCAGTTGCGTCGCCACCTGGAGTGGCAAACAGCCTTGTTGCAGCAAGGCTCTGGCATGGGCGATACGCTGTTGCATCAACCAGGTGTGCGGTGGCATGCCGGTGGCGCGCTGAAATACGCGGGTAAAGTGGAATGGCGACAGATTGACTGCGGCGGCGAGTTCTTCCAGTGATGGTGGCTCTGCCAGCCGGGCTTGCAGTACTTCCTTGGCACGGCTTACAGCGCGGTGTTCGACCCCGGGCTTGGCTGGTAGTGGCAGGCGGGCATGGCGGTTGAGCAGGGCAAGCATCATCTGACGCCATGCGGTTTGCTGCTGCAGCGCAGTCTCCGGCCCTTCGAGCAATTGATGTAGCTGGAATAACCCGCGAAACAGGTCGCAGTCGTACAGCAATGTGTCATTGAAGGTCGGCAAGTGGGTGGCGGGCAGTTCCAGTTCTTCCAGCAACTGCTGAATTTGCACGTTGTCCGGGTAAAAAGCCCGGTAACGCCAGCCCGCATCATGACCTTTGTGACCATTATGGACTTCGTCCGGGTTGATCAGCACCAGCGTACCGGTGGCAGCCAGATGCTCGGCGCCGCGATAGCGATAGCGCTGGGCGCCTTCGAGGATCATGCCGATCACAAAACCATCATGCACATGGGGCACAAAGCGATGTTCGATATAACGTGCCGTCAGCAGTTCGACACCCGTCAGGGGGGGTGTTTGCCAGAAACGGATCGACTCACCCTGTTCTACGTCCATTACGCAGATTCAAGCCGCAGTGCGGCCAGCCATTGCGGAATTCTTCGTTCAAGGTAATAGCCCGGTTTTCTTGGGGAGCCCTCCAGAAATCCGACATGCCCGCCCCTGGTGTGCAACTCCAGTTGCGTGCAGGCTGACAGCTCGCTGGTGTCGGGGATGCTGTGCTTGAACACGAACGGATCGTCCATGGCCTGGATAATCAGCGTCGGCGTGTGGATGGCGCCGAGGAAGTAGCGGCTGGAGGCGCGACGGTAGTAGTCATCGACATTCAGATAGCCGTTAAGAGGTGCCGTTACGCGGTCATCGAACTCCCAGAAGGTGCGCATTTTGCTCAGGGCTTCGACCGAGCCAAGCCTGGTCAGGCTGGCCAGACCTTCGTGTTGGGCATCGAGCTGGAATCGATGTTTTTTGTCTTTGACGTAAGCCAGCATCTCGCGCATGAAGTGAGCTTGATAGACCCTGGAAAATCCCATACCGATCCGGTCGGCACACTGGTCAAGCCGGAACGGCACCGATACCGCGACAGCGCCGTGCAACCCGCTGTCGCTGCCGCTTTCGCCCAGATACTTGAGCAGCACATTGCCCCCCAGCGAATAGCCTACGGCATACAAGGGGGCCAGCGGATGTGCGGCACGTAAATGGGCCACTGCCTCGGCCAGGTCTTCGCTGGCCCCTGAGTGATAACTGCGGGCCAGTAAATTGGGTTCGCCCGAGCACCCTCGCCAGTTCAGTGCGGCGCTGGTCCAGCCGCGTGCGGCGAGGGCGGTTTGCAGCCCCAGTACATAGTGAGAGCCCGACGAGCCGGTCAGGCCGTGCAGCACCAGTACCACCGGCGCATGGTCTGAGGGTGTGCCGTGCCAGTCCAGATCGAGAAAATCGCCATCCTTTAGCCAGATACGTTCACGTCGATGTTCAATGGCCGGCTTGGTACGCCACAACGGCCCCCATAGCGTCTGGACATGGGGGTTGCCCAGACCCGTAGCCGGAGTAAAAGGCTTGAGGGGTGAAGCATGACTGGCTGGAAAAGGCACGGAGGTTCTCATCGAGTAACAGGTACGGCGGATGTCTAAATTGCCACATCAGGGCCCGACACCCAAGTGTTGCGTGCGGGTGCCGGGGTTATCTGATGGCAGGCATACAACTTTGTGCCATCGTCGTTTCTGGCACCATCACCTTGGGCAGGGGCAGTTGAGCAACACTGGGGCCGACGGTTACGCCGACCCAGCCGTCAGCCGTGAAGTGACGGTTCATCGCCGCTTTGATCTGCTCACTGGTCAAGGCTTGAATCTGTTGGATCTTGTAGTTGAAGGCCAGGGGCTGGTTAAAGCGGTTGATGATGGACAGTTCGTTGCGCATATCCAGGTTGCTGGCCGTGAGCTGTGGCAGCGCCCGCAGCAGGAACTGCTTGATGTCGTCCAGTTCGGTTTCGCTGGGTCCGTCCTGCAGGTACTGGGCAAACAGGGCTTTGATATGAACCAGGGCGCTTTGGCTGTAGCGCGAGGGGGTATTGAGGCTGATGATCCAGGGGGTTGGTCCCTGCGCATGGGGAATTTGCGATAGCACGCCATAGGTGATGCTGCGCTCCTCCCTTAACTGCCTGTTGAGGATATGGCTGAAAATAATATGCCCGGCCCGGATCGCTACCCCGTCAGGGTGCTGATTGGGCAAGGCATTCTGTGCCAGCATCAGCACGGTATGGGTTGCTTCATCTTCGATATGCAGGGTTTTGCCATGGGGCAGCGGGGCAGGCACCGAGTGTCTTTCAGCGAGTGCTGGTCCGGCGGGCAAGGCATTGGCCAGTGAGCGGCTGAGGCTCTGCGCCTGTTGCAGGGTCAGGTCGCCGACGATCACGATCTGTGCATTGGCAGCAGTGTAGGCGCGACGGTAAAAGGCCCTTAGGTGTGATTCATCTATGCGCTCCAGGCTCTCGACCGAGCCGAAGTCGGAGCGGGTGTAAGGTTGCCCCGGATAGAGTTCGTTGTAGATCTGCATCCGTGCAAGAGCGTGTGGGTCTTCGTGGTTTATTTTGAGTTTGGTGAACAGTTCGTTTTTGACCCGTCGCTGGCCTTCGACGGTAAAGCCCGGTTGGGCGAGCATCTCGGTGAACAACTGCATGGCGGGTTCGCGGATGTGCGGGGCGCTCAAGCTGCGCAGGGTGAAGAAACTCCGCTCTTTATCGATACCGTTACCCAGATCCACGCCCAGGCTATCAAACCCCTTGGCCAGTGCGTTGGCGTCCTTGAGCGTCGAGCCTTCGTTAAACAGGCTCAGTACAGTCGCTGCCAGGCCGGGTGTATCGCCATCCTGATTGCTGCCCGCGGCAAAGGTGATTTGCACATCGATCATGGGCAAGGTGTGGCTTTCGACAAACAGGACTTTGGTGTTTTGGCTCAGTTTCCAGGCCTTGATTGTCGGCAGGCGGGTGGCAGGCACGGCAGTGCTCAACTCAAGCAGCGATTGCAGTCGTGCTTGTGGTTCTTGTGCTCGGGCTTGCACGCAGACACAGGCAAGGGTGAACAGCAGCGTAGCGACGCGCAAGGCGCGGCTGGCTGCGATTGCGTGAGGCTTATTCATGGCGCGCCTCCTTGGGCAGTACATAGCTGAGGGTCAAGCGGTCGTGGGTCAGGAACGTTTGAGCGGCGAGCTGGATATCTTCAGGGGTGATTTTCACCAATATCTGCATGCGCTTTTCGTCGTCCTCTGGCGACAAGCCCGCAATGTCCAGTTCACCGAGATACAGAGCCAGGCTTTGCAGGTCATCACGGCTGAAAACATGCCGTGCAATGATCCGCGTACGGGCGCGTTCAAGGTCACTGCCGGAGGGGGGTGTTTTTTTCACTGAGTCGATCACGGCCCAAATCCGTTCTTGAACCTCGCTCAGCGGTTTCATCTTTTTAAGGTTGAGGGTGGCGTCGATGCTGAACAGCTCATCACCGCGGCTGATGCTGCTGTAATGTGAGCCGACGCTGATCAGCAATTCCTCGCCGCGCCACAATCTGCTTTTGAGTTCTGAACTGTCGCCGCCACCGAGCAACTCGCTGAGCAGCTCCAGTGCTGGAGCTGAACGTGGGTCGGTCTGGGTGTGCAGGCTTGGCACGTTGAACGTCATGCTCAGGTTCGGGATTTGATGATCGATGTACTGAGTCATGGTGCGCTCACCGGGAGCTGCCAGTTCGAGCGGGGCCTTGATCACAGGTAGCTTGCGTGAGGCAATCGGGCCGAAGTAGCGTGTGGCCAGGGCCTTGACCTGCTCGGTGTCGATATCGCCGACGATGATCAGGGTGGCGTTATTGGGCGCATACCAGCTTCTATACCAGTGCTTGAGTTCATCGATGTGCATGCGTTCGAGGTCGTGCATCCAGCCGATGACCGGGCTGCCGGAAGCGCTGGTCAGGAATGCCAGGCGGCGTGGCAGTTCAAGTGCGCGCTGATGGGGGTCGTTGTCGACGCTTTCGCTGCGTTCGCTTTTGATGACTTCGCGCTCACCGGCCCAATGAGCAGCGGACAGGTGTGCAGTGCTCATCTGGTCTGCCATCACTTCAAGTGCGACTGCCAGGGCATGGGGGGGCAGGGTTTGAAAGAAAATGGTGGCGTCATTTTGCGTCGCCGCATTGTCCGTTGCGCCCAGGCTTTGAAAGATGTGGTCTGACTCGGCCGGACAAAGTTTGCTGCTGCCTTTGAAAATCATGTGTTCAAGGGCGTGGGACAACCCGGATTGGCCTGGGGGCTCATAGCTTGAGCCGACCCTATACCAGAGCTGTGAGTGAACCACGGCTGCACGGTGGTCTTCGTGAACGATAACCTTGAGGCCGTTATCCAGGGTGAAATGTTGAGTGGAGGGTTGGCTGCTGGCCAGGGCCATCAGCGGTTGCAACATAAAGCCGAGAGCCAGCCCGGCAAGGGGGTGTTTCATGGTGGGTGTCCTGACTGTTTATCGTCAGAACAGATTGGGCTTGGCAGGGGGGAGGCGGGCGGTACATAGATACCTTGTACCGCAAAAATCTGTAGCCGCTGCCGCAGGCTGCGATAAGGACCGAAGGGCCTTCGCTTTTGAAAAAGCGACCCCTCCGGGCTTGATCGCAGCCTGCGGCAGCGACTACAGGTTCGTCAGGCTTGAGTGGCTTCGCGTTGCCACAGGGCGTAGTTCACGCCGCCGGCTTTTTGCTCGCGGTGCAGGCGCCAGTTGGCAGGCAAGCCCAGCTCTGACGGGCGCAACTCGCTTTCGGTGTAAACCCAGGCGTCTTCAGCCAGCCAGCCGCGTTGCTCGAGCAGATCACAAGCAGGTTTGAGCAGGTCCTTGTTGAACGGCGGGTCGAGGAATACCACGTCAAAGGTTGTGCTTGGCGTGGTGTCCAGATAACGCAGGGCGTCAGTCTGCTGAACTTCGCCGACAGTGCAGCGCAGAATGCCCATGTTCTCGCGGATGTTGGAGATCGCATCGCGGTTGCTGTCCAGTGCCACGCCCTTGGCTGCGCCGCGGGACATGGCTTCAAGGAACAGTGCGCCGCTGCCGGCGAAAACGTCCAGTACCCTGGCGCCGCCGATATAGGGGGCCAACCAGTTGAACAGGGTTTCACGCACGCGATCTGGCGTCGGGCGCAGGCCCTCTACATGGGGGAAGTCCAGCTTGCGGCTGCGCCATTCCCCGCCAATGATGCGTAACTGACCAGCACCTGAGTGCGATGTGTTTTTTGGCTTTGCCATTAATGCTCCGGAACCCCAAGAGGTTGCTCTGAAGGTTTGTCGGTAGGAGGTGGCAGTGGTTTTTGCGGCACGGTCGGGCCGGCGGTCACTACGACCATTTTGTCGGCGCTCAGGTGCTTGTTCATGGCGTCCTTGACCTGTTCGGTGGTCAGGTCCTGGGACTTCTGCATGAAGGTTTCCAGGTAATCCAGGGGCAAATCATAAAAGCCCATTGCGCCAAGTTGGCCGACGATGGCGGCGTTGCTGGCCGTGGACAGCGGGAAGCTGCCAGCCAGTTCACGCTTGGCATCGTCGAGTTCTTTTTGCGTCGGACCATTTTTCAGGTAGTCGGCCAAAATGTCTTGCACCAGTTTGAGCGTACCTTCGCTCAGTTCGGCGCGGGTTTGCAGGTTGATCATGAACGGGCCGCGAGCCTGCATCGGGCTGAAGCCGGAGTACACGCCGTAGGTCAGGCCGCGCTTTTCACGCACTTCGGTCATCAGGCGCGTACCGAAACCGCCACCGCCCAGAATGCTGTTGCCCAATGCCAGTGCGGCATAGTCGGGATCGTCACGGTCAATGCCCAGCTGCGACAGCAGCAGGTGGGTTTGTTTGGACGGGAACTCGATATGGGTTTGGCCAGCCTTGGGCTCGCTTGGTTGCACGGTCTTGGCCACTGCCGGGCCTTTGGGCAGTGCGGCAGATACCTGGGCTGCAATGGCTTCGGCTTCGGCACGCGACAGGTCGCCAACAATCGCAATCACGGCGTTGCCTGCGGTGTAGGCCTTGTTGTGGAAGGCCTTGAGCTGGTCAATGGTGATCGAGGTGATGCTTTGGGCATTGCCATCACTGGCATGAGCATACGGGTGGTTACCGTACAGGCGCTTGAACAGTTCGTCGCTGGCCAGTTTGCCGGGGTTTTGTTTCTGAAACTCGAAGCTGGCGAGCAACTGGTTCTTGATCCGCGCCAGGGAGTCGGCCGGGAAGGTGGGTTTGCCCACCACCTCGGCGAACAGGTTGAGCGCAGGTGTGCGTTTATCTACATCGCTCAGGCTGCGCAGCGAGGCCACGGCCATGTCGCGATATGCGCCATTGCCGAAGTCCGCGCCCAGGCCTTCAAAGCCCTGGGCGATGGCGCCCACATCTTTACCCGCTACACCTTCGTTGAGCATGGCGTTGGTCAGCAGGGCCAGGCCCGGGGTGTTTTCGTCCTGGCTGCTGCCAGCGGCGAAGGTCAGGCGCAGGTCGAACATCGGCAATTGCCGTGCTTCGACGAACAGCACTTTGGAGCCTTCGGCGGTTTTCCAGGTTTGCACGTTCAGCGCACGGTGGCTGGGCGCCTTGCCGTCCAGCTCAGCCAGGGATTCGAGCTTGTGCTCGCTCTTGGCCTGGTCCAGTGCCTGGCTGGCGACCGATTGCTGCGGGTTGGTAAAAAAGTAGCCGAGTGCACCCACCAGTATGGCGGCGCTCAGACCAAGCAGGGCGTAGCGGGGGCCTTTACGCTCACTCATGGGTTTTCTCCTCGGGCAGTACATGGGCAACGCTGAGACGGTCGCGAGTGAAATAGGTGCGGGCAGCCTGCTGGATATCGGCCGGGGTGACCTTCTGCAGGTCGGCCAGTTCGGAGTCCATCAGCTTCCACGACAGGCCGACGGTTTCCAGCTGGCCGATCGAAGTGGCCTGGCTGGTGATCGAGTCGCGCTCGTAGACCAGTCCGGCAATTACCTGGGCACGCACACGTTCAAGCTCTTCAGTGGTCGGCGGGGTCTTTTTCAGGTCATCGAGCAAGCGCCACAAGCCTGCCTCGGCCTGGGCCATGGTGACTTTCTTCTGGCTGTTGGGCATCGCCGAAAGCATGAACAGGCTGTCACCACGGGTGAAGGCGTTGTAGCTGGACGATGCACCGGAGACCAGTTCTTCGCCCCGCTCCAGCTGTGTCGGCATGCGTGCGCTGTAGCCGCCGTCCAGGAGCGCGGAAATCAGGCGCAGGGCATTGGCGGTGATCGGAT
This sequence comes from Pseudomonas sp. FSL R10-0056, assembly GCF_009600105.1. Lineage (NCBI taxonomy): Bacteria > Pseudomonadati > Pseudomonadota > Gammaproteobacteria > Pseudomonadales > Pseudomonadaceae > Pseudomonas > Pseudomonas sp. FSL R10-0056. The sequence continues at coordinate 86,549 of NZ_WIWL01000237.1, read as the reverse complement.
CCTTGGCCGTGGCAACGCTGGGCACGTTAAAGCCCAGCATCAAGCTTGGCAGTTGGGTCTGGACGTGGATCTTGAGCAGGCGTTCGCCAGGGGTCGGCAGTTCCAGCGGGATTTTGGCGACAGGTATCTCGCGTTTTTGCACCTTGCCAAAGTAACGCTGGGCCAGGGCTTTGACTTCATCCGGGGTGACGTCACCGACCACCACTAAAGTGGCGTTGTTGGGGGCATACCACTCTTCATACCATGCGCGCAGTTCGCCAACGCTCATGCGCTCCAGGTCGACCATCCAGCCGATGGTCGGGGTGTGGTAGCCGCTGGAAGGGAAGGCCATGGCGCTGAACAGCTCGTAGGCTTTGCTCATGGGCTGGTCGTCGGTGCGCAGGCGGCGCTCTTCCTTGATGACTTCGATCTCGCGCTTGAATTCTTCGGGCGGCAAGCGAAGGCTGGCCATGCGGTCGGCCTCAAGCTCAAAGGCCACGCCCAGGCGGTCACGGGCCAGTACCTGGTAGTAGGCGGTGTAGTCGTCGCTGGTGAAGGCGTTTTCCTGGGCGCCAAGGTCGCGCAGGATCAACGAGGCTTCGCCGGGACCGACCTTGTTGCTGCCCTTGAACATCATGTGCTCAAGCGCGTGGGACAGGCCGGTCTTGCCAGGGGTTTCGTAGCTGGAGCCCACTTTGTACCAGACCTGGGAGACCACCACCGGGGCGCGATGGTCTTCGCGCACGATGACCTTGAGGCCGTTGTCCAGGCGGAACTCGTGGGTGGGCTGCGGTTCGGCCGCCAGGGCCGAAAGCGGTAATAAAACTGTGCTGAGCAACAGGCCAGCAGCGCGGCGGGCTAGATTCATTCGTTTTTTAACCTGTTGGGCTACCCGCTCGGCCTTAGCGTCTGCGGGTGAGGAGGTGCTAGGATACTGATCCGTTTTACTGGCGGCCACGCCTATCAGGCCTTTGACGATCAGACGACGTTTGATCGGGCAGTATAGGAGCCCGCTTGGAAGTGTGGATGTATACCGGTAAATTTCGCATTTTTGCCGACTTTCCCGTGACAGACCCGAGTTAAGACGAAGTTTACGAGGTGTGTTTTACCCTCTGAATACAGTTGCGTGCGAACAAGCTGACAAAATTACAGTCTGTTTCACACCGAATATTATTTGCCGGGGCGCCACAGTGGCGCGTCGCTACGATGAGATAGCCGTCCTCCATGTTTGGTTCCAACGACGACAAGAAGACCCCAGCTGCGGCTGGCGAGAAAAAAGGCCTGTTCGGATGGCTGCGCAGAAAGCCGCAGGAAACCGTCGTGGAACAACCCGCGCCTGCGCCCGAAATCATCCCTGAGACGCTGGTTGAGGCCACTCCGGTGGAGGTCGAGGCCGCGCCCGAAGTGGTCGTGGTTGCCGCCGAGCCTGCGATTGAATTGGCCCCCGAGCCGGCACCGTGGCCGCACTTGCCTGTCGCCGAAGAACCGGTGGCGCTTGTCGAGGATGTGCAGGCACCGCATATCGTGCCGCCGATCCCCGAGCCCGAGCCTGTTGTTGAAGCGCTTGCGGTGGTCGAGACTGTTGTTGAGCCAGAGCCAGAGCCAGAGCCAGAGCCAGAGCCAGTTGCCGTCGTCGCGCCTGTAGTCGCTCCTGCACCTGCACCTGCACCTGCGCCTGTGGTGGCTGCCCCAGCCCCGTTGGTCGAGGCCCCGGCCCCCGCGCCAGTTGCGCCCCCCGAGCAAAAAACAGGCTTTTTCGCTCGTCTCAAGCAAGGCTTGTCCAAGACCAGCGCCAGCATTGGCGAAGGCATGGCCAGCCTGTTTCTGGGCAAAAAAGCCATTGATGACGATCTGCTCGAAGAGATCGAAACCCGACTGTTGACCGCCGACGTGGGTGTTGAAGCAACCTCGGTGATCATCAAGAACCTGACGCAGAAGGTCGCGCGCAAGCAACTGACCGATGCCGATGCACTCTACAAGTCGCTGCAGGACGAGCTGGCGGCCATGCTCAAGCCGGTGGAGCAACCGCTGAAAATCGAATCGCAAAACAAGCCATTCGTGATTCTGGTGGTAGGCGTCAACGGCGCGGGTAAAACCACCACCATCGGCAAACTGGCGAAAAAACTGCAGCTTGAAGGCAAGAAAGTCATGCTGGCTGCCGGTGATACCTTCCGTGCGGCCGCCGTCGAGCAGCTGCAGGTGTGGGGCGAGCGCAACCATATCCCGGTCATTGCCCAGCACACTGGCGCGGATTCGGCGTCGGTGATTTTTGACGCTGTGCAAGCTGCCAAGGCCCGTGGCATCGACGTATTGATCGCCGATACCGCTGGTCGCCTGCATACCAAAGACAACCTGATGGAAGAACTCAAGAAAGTTCGCCGGGTCATGGGCAAGCTTGACGAAGACGCTCCCCACGAAGTGCTGTTGGTGCTCGATGCCGGTACCGGGCAGAACGCTATCAACCAGACCAAGCAGTTTGATCAGACCGTTGCCCTCACGGGTCTGGCACTGACCAAGCTCGATGGCACGGCCAAAGGCGGGGTGATTTTCGCCCTGGCCAAGCAATTCAATATTCCTATCCGCTTTATCGGTGTGGGTGAAGGCATCGATGATTTGCGTGATTTTGAGTCCGAACCCTTTGTCCAGGCTCTGTTTGCGGAGCGGGAGCGTCCATGATTCGTTTCGAGCAGGTCGGTAAGCGCTATCCAAATGGACACGTGGGCCTGCACGAGCTGAGCTTTCGGGTCCGTCGAGGCGAATTCCTTTTTGTGACCGGCCACTCCGGCGCAGGTAAAAGCACGCTGTTGCGCCTGTTGCTGGCGATGGAACGCCCGACCAGCGGCAAATTGCTACTGGCGGGGCAGGACTTGGGGCAAATCAGCAACGCGCAGATCCCTTTTTTACGTCGCCAGATCGGTGTGGTTTTCCAGAACCACCAGTTGCTGTTTGACCGCACAGTGTTCAACAACGTCGCCCTGCCGCTGCAAATTCTCGGCCTGTCCAAGGCTGAAGTCGCCAAGCGTGTCGACTCGGCGCTGGAGCGCGTAGCGCTGTCGGACAAGACCGACCTGTACCCGGGTGACTTATCCACGGGTCAGCAACAGCGTGTAGGCATTGCCCGCGCCATCGTGCATCGCCCGGCCTTGCTGCTGGCCGATGAACCCACCGGTAACCTCGACCCGCGTCTGGCGGCGGAAATCATGGGCGTATTTGAAGACATCAACCGCTTGGGCACCAGCGTACTGATTGCCAGTCATGACCTGGCGCTGATCGCACGCATGCGCCATCGCATGCTGACCTTGCAGCGCGGACGCCTGATCGGTGACGGGGAGGCCGCGCAATGAGTGCCACCCGCAGTTCCAAAGTATCCGAGCGCGTAGCTCCAAAGGCTGCCGACCCGCAGCCGCCGAAGAAAAAACACGATGATGACGATGGCCCGACCTTCGCCATGTTGTTTCACGCCTGGGTTGAGGCTCACCGGGCCAGTCTGCTCGACAGCCTGAAGCGCCTTGGCAAGCAGCCGATTGGTAGCTTTTTTACCTGCCTGGTGATGGCGGTTGCCTTGAGCTTGCCGATGGGCCTGTCGTTGTTGCTTAACAACGTCGAGCGCCTGGGTGGTTCCTGGCAGCGTGCAGCACAGATTTCGCTGTATCTGCAGATGGATGCCAGCAGCCAGCAGGGTGAAAATCTCAGCGATCAGATAAAAGGTATGGCAGGGGTGGCTGACGCGGAGTTTATCAGCCGCGAAAAGGCACTCGAAGAGTTCCAGCAGCAGTCAGGGCTGGGCGAAGCGCTTAAAGAGTTGCCCGATAACCCGTTGCCCGGTGTGGTCCTGGTAACCCCGGCAGAAGTCGATAAAGCGACGCTTGAAGCCCTTCGCGAACGCCTTGCGCAGTTGCCGAAGGTGCAACAGGCGCAACTTGATCTAGTCTGGGTCGAACGTCTGGCGGCAATCCTGAAATTGGGTGACCGTTTTGTGTTTGGCTTGACGGTGTTGCTGGTTTCAGCTTTGCTGCTGGTTATCGGTAATACGATTCGTTTGCATATCGAGAATCGTCGCATCGAAATCGAAGTCATCAAGCTGGTCGGCGGTACTGACAGCTATGTGCGCAGGCCCTTTCTTTATATGGGTGCGCTCTATGGCTTTGGTGCGGGAGTTTTATCCTGGGGCGTTTTGGCATTCGGCCTGAACTGGCTTAACGACGCGGTGGTGGGGCTGGCTGGCTTGTACGGCAGCAATTTTGCCTTGGCGGGTGTGCCGGTAGCCGATGGTCTGTCTCTCTTGCTTGGCGCGGTGCTGTTAGGGTATATCGGTGCATGGATTGCAGTTGCGCGTCACTTACGTGAGCTTTCGCCTAAATAGTTTTCTTTTTGCCTGTTGACCTTTTCAGCTTTTTTTGGGAACTTTTTTCCAGGTTTCCGGTCAACTTTCGCAGTGCTGAACTGCACGAGTTATGTGAGACGGAGGTTTTTTCGTATGACCACTTCTTTGCAACCTGCGTATGCGTTGGTCCCTGGTGCGAACCTCGAGGCCTATGTCAATACGGTGAACAGCATTCCATTGCTGACACCGGAGCAGGAGCGTGAACTGGCCGAGAGTCTCTATTATGAGCAGGATTTGGGGGCGGCTCGGCAGATGGTGCTCGCCCACCTGCGTTTTGTTGTACACATTGCCCGTAGTTATTCGGGCTATGGCCTGGCTCAGGCTGACCTGATCCAGGAAGGCAACGTCGGCCTGATGAAGGCGGTCAAACGCTTCAACCCTGAAATGGGTGTGCGTCTGGTGTCTTTTGCGGTGCACTGGATCAAGGCAGAGATCCACGAATTTATCCTGCGCAACTGGCGGATCGTGAAAGTCGCGACCACCAAGGCTCAGCGCAAATTGTTCTTCAACCTGCGCAGCCAGAAAAAACGTCTGGCCTGGTTGAACAACGATGAAGTGCATCGTGTGGCTGAAAGCCTCGGCGTAGAGCCTCGCGAAGTGCGCGAGATGGAAAGCCGCCTGACCGGTCATGATATGGCGTTCGACCCGGCAGCCGAAGCTGACGACGACAGTGCGTTCCAGTCGCCAGCCAACTACCTGGAAGACCACCGGTACGACCCGGCGCGCCAACTGGAAGATGCTGACTGGACCGACAACTCCACCAGCAACCTTCACGAAGCGCTGGAAGTGCTGGACGACCGCAGCCGTGACATTCTGTATCAGCGCTGGCTGGCTGAAGAAAAAGCCACGCTGCACGACCTGGCGCAGAAGTACAACGTGTCAGCCGAGCGGATTCGTCAGCTGGAAAAAAGCGCGATGAACAAGCTCAAACTGTCGATTGCCGCCTGACCGGCCCGACCAAAAAACGCCTCGATCTGATCGGGGCGTTTTTTTTTGGAGGAATTAAAGCCCCCCCTTGCCAGCCTGCTTCGCGCAGGGCCAGTTTGACGGTTGTGCCTTTAGCAACTCTGGATCAACACCATTGGCCCTGAGCAGTGAGTCCACCAGTGATCGGGACATCTCCACCGAATGCACCAGCGACCACACCAGCCCACGCTCTATGCCGCTGGCGTATGCGGTGATTTCATCCGAGACCTCTTCTGCGCTTTTGAGCATCAGCGACACATGGGACAGCGCTTCGATTGCACGGATATCAGGCAGCACGGCAAAGGGTGATTGCTTGCCTGCCCTTAGTGCACGGGTGGGTTTGAGGTTTTCCAGGCAAACGGGCGGGGCCTGAAGCAGGGCGTCGAGAATAAGCCGGGTGGTTTCATCGTGCTGATGATCATCCCGGGGAGTGTGAATGGCTTTGGGATCGTCGGGCGTCGGCTTTTTCATGTTTCTTCCACGGGGGAGCATCGGCGACTGGTGAAGATAGCCCTGTGAGTTTGCGGGTCGCAAGCAGCGCTTGTGTGCATCGTGTTTTCTCGGAAGCGTCTGCCTTTTGGCAGCGTAAAAGTCTGACGTGGGCGCCCGGGGATCGAATTCGCTACACTGGCGCACTTTTACGCTGTGCGTTGGCGCCCCATGACTGTGCTCAAATACCTCCAGGCTTACCCCCAGACCTTGCAAGAGCAGGTGCGCCAATTGATCGAGCGCAACCAGCTGGGCATTTACCTGAGCGAGCGTTATCCACAGCGTCATGCCGTGCAAAGCGACAAGGCCCTGTATGCCTACGCTCAGGAGCTCAAACAGGAATACCTGCGCAATGCGCCATCCTTTGACAAGGTGCTGTTTGATAACAGGCTCGACCTGACCCACCGTGCGCTGGGTTTGCATACTGCTATTTCACGGGTTCAGGGCGGCAAGCTCAAGGCTAAAAAGGAACTGCGCGTGGCCTCGTTGTTCAAGGAAGCGGCGCCCGAGTTTTTGAAGATGATCGTGGTCCACGAGCTGGCCCACTTGAAAGAGTCAGACCACAACAAGGCGTTCTACAAGCTGTGTGAGCACATGTTGCCGGGTTATCACCAGCTGGAGTTCGACCTGCGGGTGTACCTCACGTGGCGGGATATGCAGGGCAAAACCTGACACTTACTTTATGTGTGGGAGCGGACCCGTAAAGACGGGCAGGAGTTCTGAATGGAAGTCAGCAAAACCAAAAGCAGCTTTTACCGGCGCTTGTATGTGGCCTGGTTGATCGATAGCCAGATCGCCAGCAGCGTGCCTGCCTTGACCGAAGTCACCGGCATGCCGCGTCGTACCGCCCAGGACACCATTGCTGCCCTGGCCGATCTGGACATCATCTGCGAATTTGAACAGCAGGATGGCGCCCGCAACCATGCCGGGCGCTACCTGATCCGCAACTGGGGGCCGGTGGACAAAAACTGGGTCGCTGGGCATCTGGTGCAGATCAAGCAGGTGCTGGGTTACCCCTGAGATGTCAGGCGCATGCCGATGTGCGGGATGTTGTCTTCTAGGTAGATCTCGCCCTGGGTGTTGAACCCGTGTTGCTCGTAAAAGGGTTGCAGGTGCGCTTGGGCGGACAGGAATACGGGCTGCCCCGCCCAGTACTCTTCGATATTTTTCAGGGCCTGTTCAAGCAGGGTATGCCCAAGCTTTTGCCCGCGGCCTTCGACGGCAACGATTACGCGGCCGATCACTACGTCACCGCCCTGGGACTCGGGGTCGAGGATGCGGGCGTAGGCCACCAGCTGGTCGTCTTGCCAGCCCATCACATGCAGCGTATCGCCCGTCAGGTCTTGCCCGTCGACGTCCTGATAGGCGCATTTCTGCTCGGCGACAAATACTTTTGAGCGCAATTCGAGGATTGCGTAGAGCTGTTCCTTGCCCAGGTCGTTGTGGTGTTTGCAGAGCCAGTCGGTGGTCACGATCTTGTCCTTGTTGGCGAGTTCATGTCTCGATAGTAGGCGTGATGCCGACTGGCGCCAAGGCCTAAGGTGCCTTGACCAAATGCGCGGCCAGGGTGCGCAGTGGCCCGAGCTGGCGGCAAATCAGCGCCAGTTGGGTTTGTACCAGCCTCTGGTTTTCATCTATTTCATCGGGCATTTGTTCAAGTTCGCCGGCCAGGGCCTCTTCCTCATCACTTTGCACTGCAACCGCCTGCTTGGTGGCCAGGCCCTGGGCAATCTGGTCGATGCTGTCGGCAATCTTGCTCCCGGCCCCTTCAATCAACTGCTCGCGCACTTCGGCAGGCAATTGGGTGTCGCGGTGGGCGCCCAGGCCAGAGAGGTAACTGAGCAAAGTGTGGGACAGCACCAAAAAGCGGAAGCCCATGTCTGCATCCTTACGGAAATGCCCGGGTTCCATCAGCATATTGGCCAGGGTGGTCGACAGCGCCGCATCGGCGTTATGTGCGTTACGCCGTGCCAACCGATAGGCCAGGCTGTCGCTTTTACCCTGGGCATATTGCTGCATGATCTGGCGCAGGTACTGGCTGTTGCAGCTCAGGGTATTGGCCAGCACCTGGTTCAGGCGACGGCCCTGCCAGTCAGGCAAGAACAGGAACACCGCCGCTGCCGCGATCACGCTACCCACCAGGGTGTCGAACAGGCGCGGCAGGAACAGTCCGTAACCATCGCCCACCTGATTGAAGCAAAACAGAATCATCAGGGTGATGGCCGCCGTGCTCAGGGTGTAGCGCGTGGTGCGGTTGATAAAGAACACCACCCCGGCCACGACGGCAAACATCGACTGCACCAGCGGGTTGGGGAACAGATCGAACAACGCCCAGCCCACGGCCAGGCCGATGGCCGTGCCGATAATCCGCTGGCTGAACTTGCGCCGCGTGGCGCCGTAGCTTGGCTGGCACACGAACAGCGTGGTGAGGATGATCCAGTAGCCCTGGCTTGGGTGAATCCAGTGCACCATCGCAAAACCGATACTCAGCGCCAGGGGCAGGCGCAAGGCGTGGCGGAAGATCAGCGAGGTGGGTGTCAGATGCTGGCGCAGGCGTGACCAGACATCCTTGAGGTTGCGTGGCGAGCGGTCGAGCAGGCTGCTATCGGTGGCATCGGCCAGGGTGTCGGGGTTGCTTGCATCGCTCAGCAGGCGGTCGAGGGTGCCGAGGTTGGCGGCCAGTGCCCGCAGTGAGCGCAACAGTCCGCGCCAGGCCGGGTTGCTCTGGATGCGCAAGTGTTCGAGGGAGGCGTGCAGGTCTCCCAGAGCCTCGGCAAAGCTGTCGTCATAGACGAATGGCTGGCGCAGCTTGATCGACTCCGACAGGCGCTGGCAGGCCACGCCTTGCTGGCGCAGCAGACGTTGGCAGCGGAACATCACATCACTGTGGAAGAAGGCGTCGGCCAGGGCGTTGTACGGGTAATGCGACGAGCTGGCACGTTCGTGGATGTCTTGGGCGAGGAAATACAGCTTGAGGTAGCGGCTGAGTTTGGAACCTGGCCGAGTATTGCCGACCCGGTGCAGGATAATTTCCTTGGCGGTGTTCAGCGCCGCCACCACCCTGCCGTTTTGCCGGGCCAGTTCCAGCCGTCCCGCTTCCACGTCCAGTTTGCGGATGGGCTCGAACAGCGCCGACTTGATCTTCAGATACAGCCCCAGTTCCCAGAACAACCGGGCCAGGCTCTGTTGCACCGGCTGATTGGAAAACAGCGCCTGCCACAGCACCGACAGTATCCCGTACCAGGCGGCACCGGCCACCAGCAGCAAGGGTTCATGCCAGAAGTTGGTGACTTCGCCGCCGCGCTGATCCACGCCGATCATGGTGTACACGGCCAGAATCAGTGTGGCTGAAGCAATCGCCCCGTAGCGCTCGCCCAGCGCGCCGAGCATGGTCAGGCCGAAACTGGCCAGGGCCAGCGCGCAGACCATCAGCCAGGGGTAGGGGAAAAGCAACTCGACACTCAGGGCCGAGGCGGTGAAACACACCAGCGTCACCAGCAAGGCGTTGAGACGGCCTTGCCAGCTGTCATCGGTTTCAGACAGCGCACTGGCGATAACCCCCAGAAACAACGGGATCAGCAGTGACATCTCATCCTGATACCAGCAAAAAGCCATGCTGCCGGTCAGGGCGACAAATACCCGCACGCTGTAACTGAACTTGTCCAGTGCCCACAGGCGGCGCAGGGAATGCTGAAAGCTTTTCGATGACATGAAGTGGCGGTGCCTGGCTCGTGATTCGCTAACTTGAGCCAGATAAGACGACAGTGCAATGGGGCTGTCACATCGAACCAAAAATATTTTTCATGCGCCCCTGCCGTCGCTGCTGCAGGTTGCAGCAGCGGCTACGGGGGGCAGGTCAGACGTACTGCGCCGCTGCATACCCCGAAGCCCACGCCCACTGGAAGTTGAAGCCGCCAAGATGGCCGCTTACATCCAGCACTTCGCCGACAAAATACAGGCCGGGGCTTTTCAGCGATTCCATGGTCTTGGACGACACTTCGCGGGTATCGACCCCACCCAGGGTCACTTCAGCGGTGCGATAACCTTCGGTGCCCGCGGGGACCACCTTCCAGCACGCCAGTTTGTCCGCCACCTGCGCCAGCTCCGCCGGGGTGTACTGCTTCATTGGCTTGGACTCGAACCAGTGCTCGGCCAGCAGATTGGCCATCTTCTTGGTGAAGATTTCACCCAGCAGGGTTTTCAACTCGCTGTTGGGGCGTTCAGCCTGCTGTGTTTGCAGCCAGCTCAGGGCGTCGAGGTCGGGCAGCAGATTGATCTCAACCGTGTCGCCGGGGTTCCAGAACGAGGAAATCTGCAAGATCGCCGGCCCGCTCAAACCACGGTGGGTGAACAGGATATTTTCGCGAAAGCTCTGATCGTTGCAGCTCACCAGGCAATCCACCGACGTGCCCGACAGCTCGGTGCAGATCTCTTTGAGCTGATCGGTGATGGTGAACGGCACCAGGCCTGCGCGGGTTGGCAGCAAGGTGTGGCCGAACTGTTTGGCGATTTGATAGCCGAAGCCTGTGGCGCCCAGGGTCGGGATCGACAGCCCGCCGGTGGCGACCACCAGAGACTGGCAGTCAACCGGCCCCAGCGTTGTATTGAGGCTGTAGCCGTTGTCGGTTTTTTCGATCTGTTCGACTGAAGTGTCCAGGTGCAGGCTGACGCCGGCCTGTTTGCACTCGTCGAGGAGCATTTCGAGGATGTCGCTGGATTTGTTGTCGCAAAACAGCTGGCCGAGTTTTTTCTCGTGGTAGGGCACGCCGTGTTTGGCGACCATCTCGATAAAGTCCCACTGGGTGTAGCGGGCCAGGGCCGACTTGCAAAAGTGCGGGTTCTGCGACAGGAAATTGTTGGGCTCGGTGTACATGTTGGTGAAGTTGCAGCGGCCACCGCCCGACATCAGGATCTTTTTGCCTGCCTTGTTGGCGTGGTCGATCAGCATCACCTTGCGCCCACGGTTGGCGGCGGTCAGTGCGCACATCAGGCCTGCGGCGCCAGCGCCAATAATCACAACGTCGGTAGAGCGCAAAGCGGTGTCCTCGGTAAAAGCAGCCCTCACCCCAGCCCTCTCCCTGAGGGAGAGGGAGCTTGACCAGGGTGATTTCGAATTCTATGCAAATCTGCCCCCTCTCCCTCCGGGAGAGGGTTGGGGTGAGGGGGCTCTTGAAGCGTCTTACAAAACCCGCACGCGCAATACGCGGCCTTTGATTTTGCCTTCGCTCAGGCGCTGTGCAGCCTGCTTGGCAATGGTGCGGTCAACCGCCACATAGGCCTGGAAGTCAAAGATGGCGATCTTGCCAACCTGGGCCCCCGGAATGCCTGCGTCGCCGGTCAGTGCGCCAAGGATATCGCCTGGGCGAACCTTGTCTTTACGACCTGCGCCGATCACCAGTGTGCTCATGGCCGGCAGCAACGGTGCGCCGCCCTGAGAGGTGAGGGTGTCCAGGGTTTCCCAGTTCAGCGGAGCTTTCTGCAACTGCTCGATGGCCTGGGCGCGGTGCGCTTCGGACGGTGCAACCAGGCTGATGGCCACGCCTTTTTCGCCCGCACGGCCGGTACGGCCAACACGGTGAATATGGATTTCCGAATCGCGGGCCAGCTCAACGTTGAGCACCATGTCCAGCGCGTCGATGTCCAGACCACGGGCGGCTACGTCGGTGGCAACCAGTACCGAAGTCGAACGGTTGGCAAACATGGCCAGTACCTGGTCACGGTCGCGCTGCTCCAGGTCGCCGTGCAGGCCGACGGCCGAAATGCCCTTGGAGGTCAGGTGATCAACGGTTTCCTGCACCTGCTGCTTGGTGAAGCAGAACGCCACGCAGGACTGCGGGCGGAAGTGGCCCAGTACCTTGGTCACGGCGCTCATGCGCTCTTCAGGCGAGATTTCGTAGAAACGCTGCTCGATTTGGCTGTCAGTGTGCAGCGCCTCTGCTTTTACCTGCTGAGGGTTGCGCATGAACTTGGACGCCAGCTGCTTGATACCGGCCGGGTAAGTGGCCGAGAACAGCAAGGTCTGGCGACGCTCCGGGGTTTTGACAATGATGTCTTCGATGGCGTCATAGAAGCCCATGTCCAGCATGCGGTCAGCTTCGTCCAGTACCAGGGTGTTCAGACCGTCCAGTACCAGCGAGCCTTTGCGCAAGTGTTGCTGGATACGCCCCGGAGTGCCGACGATGATGTGCGCGCCGTGCTCCAGCGAACCGATCTGCGGGCCGAACGACACGCCGCCACACAGGGTCAGCACCTTGATGTTGTCTTCGGCGCGGGCCAGGCGGCGGATTTCCTTGGCGACCTGGTCAGCCAGTTCGCGGGTCGGGCAGATCACAAGGGCCTGGCAGCCGAAGAAGCGCGGGTTGATCGGGTTCAGCAGGCCGATGCCGAAGGCGGCAGTTTTGCCACTACCGGTCTTGGCCTGGGCGATCAGGTCCATGCCTTTGAGGATCACCGGCAAGCTCTGCGCCTGAATCGGCGTCATCTGGGCATAACCGAGGGAGTCGAGGTTAGCCAGCATGGCGGCGGACAGAGGCAGAGTGTTAAAAGCGGTGGCAATGGTGGTCACGGGACTGGCCTGCAAAACAAAATGTCGCGCAGTGTACCAGTCCCATGCCCTTTGCCTGAACATTCTGGACGAGATGTCATCCAGTTCTTGGCGAAAAGTAGCTTAATGTTCCAGCTCATGTTCCGAGTTGGCCTTGGGTTTGCGGCCATCCTGGGGTGACAGTTGCAGGAATATCGCCGCTGCCAGCATCGCCATGATCCCTACTGTGAGGAAGGTCAGCTGGAACGCGCCCAGCACCGTGTCCACCCCATCGTTGCCGCCATCCCCGGTAAAGCCGCCAAGCAATGCCCCGGCGCAAGCCACGCCCAGGCTCAGGGACAGTTGCGCCACCACCGACAGCAAACTGTTGCCGCTGCTGGCGCTGGCGTCGTCGAGATCGATCAGGGTGACGGTGTTCATGGCGGTGAACTGCAATGAGTTGATCGCTCCCAAAACGGCCAGCATTGACAGCAACAACGGGTATGGCGTGTGTTCGGTAACCAGCCCCATGCTGGCCAGCATCAGGCCAAGGGCGAAGGTGTTGGCCGTCAGCACGGTGCGGTATCCCACGCGCTCGATCAATGGCCTGGCCACCCATTTGGCCAGCATGGCGGCCGCGGCCAGTGGCAGCATGCTCATCCCGGCCTGTGACGGGGAATAGCCCAGCGCGACCTGCAACAGCAAGGGCACCAGAAACGGCAGGGCGCCGCTGCCCAGGCGGGCGAACAGGTTACCGAGGATGCCCACTGCGAAGGTCTTGGTTTTGAACAGCACCGGGGAGAACAGCGGGTTGCTGATATTGCCCGCGCGTAACCAGTACGCTGCCAGACAGGCCATGCCCGCAAACAGCAGCAACATCACCCGCAGGTGCGGCATATGCAGCTCGCCCAGGCCTTCCATGGCAATGGTGATAAACACCATCGCCGCGCCAAACAGCACAAAACCCAACCCGTCAAAACGGGTGCGCTCGCTGCCGCGCAAATCCGGAATGAAGTGCCAGACGGCCCAGCAACCGAGAACGCCCACGGGCAGGTTGATCAGGAAAATCCAGTGCCAGCTCAGGTACTGCACCATCCAGCCGCCCATCGTGGGGCCGATCAGCGGGCCGAGCAGGCCGGGAATGGTGATAAAACCCATGATCCGCACCAGCTCCGAGCGCGGATAGGCCTTGAGCACCACCAGCCGGCCGATGGGCAGCATCAGGGCACCACCCAGGCCCTGGACGATCCGTGCGCCGATCAGCTCGTTGAGAGTGCCGGACAGGGCGCAGAGCAACGAGCCGAAACTGAACAGCAGGATGGCGCTGAAAAAGATTTTTTTGGTGCCGAAGCGGTCGGCGATCCACCCCGAGGCCGGGATCAGCAAGGCAACGGTGAGCATGTAGGCAACGATCACACCTTGCATGCGCAGCGGGTTTTCGTCGAGGTCGCGGGCCATGTCGGGCAGGGCGGTGTTGAGGATGGTGCCGTCGAGCGACTGCATGAAAAACGCGATGGCCACCACCCACGGCAACCAGCGCAGGGTTTCAGGGCTTAGAACCGGGCGTACGGGCATAGGACCTCTTTTTATGGACTGTCGATAATCCTCTGTGGGAGCGAGCTTGCTCGCGATGCAGACACCCGGGTTTTTCAGGTAAACCGCGGCGACGCAATCGCGAGCAAGCCCGCTCCCACAGGTGTTACAGCGTCAGCGTGAGCTTTTTGACCAATGCCCCCGGCAGCAGATTCGACGCCGTCTGGCGCTGGTCGTAGGTGCTGGCCGACAGCAACAACTCACGCTCGGCTGTCAGCGCTTCCAGTTGTGAACCCAGCAGACTATAGACGCTGTCATCAAAGCGCATGGTGTTGACCGGGGCCTTTATCTCGCCGTTTTCCACCCAGAAAGTGGCAAAGCGGGTCATGCCGGTCAGGCGGGCGGCCGGTTGGTCCGAGTAGTTCAGGTACCACAGGTTGCTGATATACAACCCGGTGCCCAACTGCTTGAGGATGTCGGCCTGCACCAGGCTCCCTGCCGCCATCGCCAGTGCGCTCGGGGCTTCGCCCTCCGGTGCGCCGTTGACCTCAAGGCCATACTCGGCGGCACTGCGAGAACTCACCAGTTGCTGTTCGGCCTTGCCGTGTTTGACCAGCGACAAGTCCTGACGCGGGTACCCCTCGCCGGAAAACGCCGGGCTCAGGGACTGGCTGACCTGCTCGTCAAACGACACCAGCGGGCTCAGTTGCGCATCGCCCGCGTAGAGCTTTTGCAGCGGGCTGGATTTGCTGGCCAGTGCCTGGGCCGAAAAACCGCCCCAGCACAGCATGCTCATCACTTCTTCCAGCGCCGCCGGCGCCAGGTAGGCCCGGTACTCACCGGGCGCCAGGGCATGCAGCGGGCGATCGAGGAAACTCAGTTGCTCGCGGGCCAGTTGCATGCGCCGGGCGAAACGTTCGCTGTCCCAGTCGGCGCCGGCGTAGCTGGCCTTGACCGCCTGACCGTTGCTGTGGAACAAACTCCAGTCGAAATTGAAGCTATTGGCCTGATGCCAGCCAAACGCGCCCTCGGAGCTGGCATAGCCGTAGCTGATCGGGCCGCTGGCATAAAATCCGACCAGATCTACGCCTTTGGATGCACTGCGGATTTCTTCCAGAACCCGGGCCGTGTCCGGCAGGGGCTGGTTCTGCACGTTATGGCTGTTCCACGGCTGCGGGTTGAGCAGTAAATACGGATCGGCGGGCAACAATGGCAAGGTGTCGCGCAGTTGCCGCAGGGCATCGGCCAGGCGCTGTTTGTCGACATTAGGCTCGCCAGCCAGGGTGAGGTTCACATCGGCGTGGCGGCCGTCGTGGATCAGCTTCAGGCTCAGGCTGGCCTGTTGCACCTGCCCGGCCTGACGCACCTTGCCCTTGTTGAAACGGATAAATTCCGATGCTTCGCCGTTATAGCCCAGGGTGAACTGCTCAGGCGCAAGGATCGCTTTGCCCAACCACTCGACCAACCCCTTGAACTGCTCGGCCTGACTCAATGGGGTACTCATCAGGCATCACCTCCAAACACATCGATTTGACTGAACACGCAGGCGGGGGACGCATGGCCCACGCGGATCACCTGGTTGGGTTCGCCCTTGCCGCAGTTCGGGGTGCCCAGCACCTTGAAAGTGCTGGCGTCGCCCACGGCGCTGAGGTTGCGCCAGAACTGATCGGAAATGCCCCGGTAGTTGGGGTTCTTGACCACGCCCTTGAGTTCACCCTCCTCGATCAACTGGCCCCACTCGCAACCGAACTGGAACTTGTTGCGCGCGTCGTCGATCGACCAGGACCGGTTGGTGGCCATCAGAATGCCGCTTTCGATACCGCCGATCATTTGCTCAAGCGACTGATCGCCTGGCTCGATATTGAGGTTGGCCATACGGTCAATCGGTGGCCGGTTCCAGCCGCAGGCGCGGCTGTTGGCCACGCCTTCGAGGCCCGAGCGGAACTGTGACAGTGCGCCACCCAGCGGGCGTAGCAGCAAGCCTTCGCGGATCAGGAACTCCTTGTAGGCCGGGGTGCCGTCGTCGTCGAAGCGGTAGCTGGCGAGCTCCTCGGGGATGGTTGGGTCGAAGGTCACGTTCAGCAGCTTTGAGCCATATTGCAGGCTGCCGAAGTCGCTGGCCTTGACGAAGCTGGTACCGGCGTAATTGCGCTCGTCACCGAGAATGCGATCCAGTTCCAGCGGGTGTCCGATGGACTCATGGATTTGCAGGATCATCTGGTCGGGCATCAGCAGCAGATCGCGTTTGCCGACCGGAGCATTGGGTGCCAGCAGCAATTGCAGGGCCTGATCGGCGACCTGGGGTGCGGCACCGATCAGCCCGCAGCGGCTGATCACATCGGCGCCACCTTGCTGGCCGAAGTTTTCGCGGCCCAGGCTACGGCTCTGGCTATCGTTGCCGTCATAGGCAGTGACACTCATGCCCGGGTAAACAAAGCGCTGCGCCCGGCGCAGCTCGGCGCCGGCGCTGTTCAGGTAAATTTGCTCGACGTGATTGAGGCCCAGTGAAACCACCCAGCTCACCAGCCGCTCGTCTTTGGGCACGGCGGCCGACTCGGCGCTCAGCAGCTCGAAGCACTCACTCAGTGACGGGAAGGCCTGGTCGAGGTCGGGAGAGAAAAAATCGGCGCGCTCATGGCACACCGGCTCCTGGCTCAGGTTGAGCAGGGCATG
Source organism: Pseudomonas sp. FSL R10-0056 (assembly GCF_009600105.1). Classification (NCBI taxonomy): domain Bacteria; kingdom Pseudomonadati; phylum Pseudomonadota; class Gammaproteobacteria; order Pseudomonadales; family Pseudomonadaceae; genus Pseudomonas; species Pseudomonas sp. FSL R10-0056. Next base: position 70,002 of record NZ_WIWL01000237.1, on the reverse strand, counting down.
CCCGGCGATCAGCTGGGCCTGGGCTTCGGCGCGGTCGAGGGCCGCCTGCAGGCCGGCCTGGGACAGGTCGTTGGTGGCGGCGTAGGCTTCGATACCGCGCAACCGCACGGTGAGCATGGCGCCCTGGTCGTGACTGAATGAGGGAGGCTCTGCGACGTTCTTGCGTACCGACAGGTTTTGCCCGGACTCGCGTACATAGCGTAACGAAAAGAACTCGGCCCGGGTGCGCAGCGCGGCAAAGCGCTGCTTGAGCTGAGGGTAGAAATCGAACATGCACAGACCTCCTTGGACTTGGTGGGTCTGTGGGAGCGGGCTTGCTCACGATGCAGGCAGTGCGGTTAACCCGCTGGACCGCGGTGATGCCATCTCGAGCAAGCCCGCTCCCACAGGGGCGCGCGTAGCGTGTTAAACCGGGCAACCCTTGGCGCGCAGGATGGCGTCAAAACGGTCCGGGTCCAGGGTGCCTTCTTTGATTGCCTTGAGCGTTGCCTGTTCACGGGCCAGCAGATCGTGGCAACGCTTGAGCAATTCCGGCAGTTCACTGCGCGAAGCCGCAACCACGCCGTCACCGTCGCCGATCATCAGGTCGCCTGGCATTACCAGCATACCGGCACACGAGATGGGGACGTTGATTTCGCCGCCGCCGTCAGTGCTCGGACCGCGATGTACGCCGCCGATGGCATAGGCGGGCAGTTCACCGGTCTGCCACTCGTCGAGGTCGCGCAGGGCGCCGTTGATCACCACGCCGACAATCCCGGCCTTGAGGGCCATGGCACGCATGATGCCGCCGAACACGGCACGGGTCAGGTCGGCACTGCCGTCGATCACCAGCACATCGCCGGGGCGGGCCATTTGCATGGCTTTGAGGATCATCAGGTTGTCGCCCGGGCGTACACGGACGGTCAGCGCGCTGCCCAGCATCGGGCGGGTACCGTGGAACGGCTTGAGGCCCAGGCCACCCACGTTGCGGCCCAGACAGTCACTGACTGCGGCTGCGGGGATCTTGCTGAATTCGGTGAGCCATTTTGGATCGAGAGGTTCTGCGTTTGGATTAATCAGGAAGCCGGTCGGCCATTTGCTCGAAGAGACAACATCAAACATAGAAAACCTCTTGGCCAGGCAAGGCTGGCATGTCGGGTGGGGCGGGGGGGTGTGGCGCGAAGCGAGGCACTAGATTAGGCCTGCGCTGAAGCGGGGGCAAGCGGGGCAAGATGAAACTCAAGAGTTACACAAAATTCGTAGCAGCTGCCGAAGGAAGGAGGCTGCGTCCGGTTGCGAAGCGACCGTGAAACCAGATGACGCGATTCATCAGAAGAACCGCATCACCTGAATTTACGACGGCTGTGCCGCCGGACGTAGCCTCGCTCCGCTCGTCAACTGCTACGGATAGTGCTTACTGCGCAGTACGGCTCACTTCACGCAGCGGCTTGCCGCGTACCGGCGCGTCGCCTGCGACGTAGTAGTCGGCAGTGCTGCGCGGCTCCGGCTGGCGGCCACGGATCTTGTCGGCAATTTTCTCGGCGATCATGATCGTCGGTGCATTGAGGTTGCCGGTGGTGATCAGCGGCATGATCGAGGCATCGACCACACGCAGGCCCTGCATGCCATGCACACGGCCTTCGCCGTCGACTACAGCCATTTCGTCGGTGCCCATTTTGCACGAGCAGGACGGGTGGAACGCGGTCTCGGCGTGTTCGCGGATAAAGGTATCCAGCTCTTCGTCGGTCTGCTTGTCGATGCCCGGGCTGATTTCACGGCCACGGAATGCATCCAGTGCTGGCTGCTGCATGATTTCACGGGTCAGGCGGATGCCGTCGCGGAATTCCTGCCAGTCCTGCTCGCTGGCCATGTAGTTGAACAGGATGCTCGGATACTCGCGCGGGTCCTTGGACTTCACATTGATCCGGCCACGGCTCGGCGAACGCATGGAGCCCATGTGCGCCTGGAAACCGTGTTCTTTCACCCCGTTGCTGCCGTTGTAGTTAATCGCTACCGGCAGGAAGTGGTACTGGATGTTCGGCCATTCGAATTCTTCGCGGGTGCGAATAAAACCACCGGCTTCAAACTGGTTGCTGGCACCGATGCCTTTGCCCAGGAACAGCCACTCGGCACCAATGGCCGGCTGGTTGTACCAAAGCAGCGACGGGTACAGCGACACCGGCTGGGTGCAGGCGTATTGCAGGTACAACTCAAGGTGATCCTGCAGGTTCTGGCCAACGCCCGGGAGGTCGTGCACCACCGGGATATCGAGGCTGTTGAGCAGTTCGGCCGGGCCGACGCCGGAGCGTTGCAGCACGGTTGGCGAGCCGATTGCGCCGCTGCACAGCAGCACTTCCTTGCGGGCCTTGGCCTGGATGCGGGTGTCGCTGTCGCCGACCATATAGGAAACGCCAACGGCGCGTTTACCTTCAAACAGGATCTTGTCGGTCAGGGCGTGGGTGACGATTTTCAGGGTCGAACGCTGCTTGGCCGTGTCCAGGTAGCCGCGGGCGGTACTGGCGCGACGGCCGTTCGGCGTCACGGTACGGTCCATCGGGCCGAAACCTTCCTGCTGATAGCCGTTCAGGTCTTCGGTGCGCGGGTAACCGGCCTGTACACCGGCTTCAACCATGGCGTGGAACAACACGTTGTTCCCGGCTTTGGGCGTGGTCACGCTGACCGGACCATCGCCACCGTGGTAGTCGTTGGGGCCGATATCGCGGGTTTCGGCTTTGCGGAAGTACGGCAGGCAGTCCAGGTACGACCAGTCTTCGAGGCCCGGGTATTTCGCCCAGCCGTCGTAGTCCATCGCGTTACCGCGGATGTAGCACATGCCGTTGATCAGGGACGAACCGCCCAGGCCCTTGCCGCGGCCACATTCCATGCGACGGTTATCCATGTGTGGCTCTGGATCGGTCTCGAAGGCCCAGTTGTAGCGACGCCCTTGCAGCGGGAATGCCAGCGCCGCAGGCATCTGCGTGCGGAAGTCGAAACGGTAGTCCGGGCCGCCTGCTTCAAGCAGCAGCACGGTGACGCCTTGGTCTTCAGTCAGACGGGTCGCCAGGGTGTTACCGGCAGAGCCGGCACCAATGATGATGTAATCGAATTCTTGGGACATAAATGCACCCTCTTTGAAGTTGTGGCAGAGCTTGTGGGAGCGAGCCTGCTCGCGATTGCATCAGCGCGGTGCAACTGATGCACCGCGTCGCCTGTATCGCGAGCAAGCCCGCTCCCACAGGGTTTATGCGGGCCTGTCGGTTTAGAACACCGAAACGTAGTCGCCCAGCTCTACCTGTACCGATTTGATCTGGGTGTACTGAGCCAGCGAGCTGATACCGTTTTCACGGCCAATGCCCGATTGCTTGTAGCCGCCCACCGGCATTTTTGCGTCGGACTCACCCCAGGCGTTGATCCAGCAAATGCCCGCTTCCAGCTGATGAATCACGCGGTGAGCGCGGTTCAGGTCCTTGGTCACGACGCCGGCAGCCAGGCCGAACTCGGTGTCGTTGGCGCGGCGGATCACTTCTTCTTCGCTGTCGTAGGTGAGGATGCTCATGACCGGGCCGAAGATTTCTTCTTTGACGATGGTCATGTCATCGGTGCAGTCGGTGAACACGGTCGGTGCCACGAATGCGCCTTTGGCCAGATCACCTTCGGTCAGGCGTTCACCGCCGCACAGCAGGCGGGCGCCTTCTTCTTTGCCCTTGGCAATGTAGCCCAGCACGCTTTCCATGTGAGCAAAGCTGACCAGCGGGCCGAAGTTGGTGTTTTCGTCTTGCGGGTTGCCGATACGGATGCGCGCTACGCGCTCCAGAATCTTGGCTTCAAACGCCGCTTTCATGGCCGTCGGGATAAATACGCGGGTGCCGTTGGTGCACACCTGGCCCGAGCTGTAGAAGTTGGCCATCATCGCGGTATCCGCGGCGCGATCCAGGTCGGCGTCGTCGAAAATGATCAGCGGTGATTTGCCGCCCAGTTCCATGGTCACGTCTTTGAGCGACGACTGGGTAGCACTGGCGGTGACTTTCTTGCCGGTATCGGTGCCGCCGGTGAACGAGATTTTCGCGATGCGCGGGTGCTCGGTCAGCCAGGTGCCCACTTCACGGCCGCTGCCAGTCAGAACGTTGAACACGCCGTCCGGCAGGCCCGCTGCGGTGAAGACTTCGGCGAGCTTCAGGGTAGTCAGGGAAGTGACTTCACTTGGCTTGAAGATCATCGCGTTGCCGGCAGCCAGGGCCGGTGCGGATTTCCACAGGGCGATCTGGATCGGGTAGTTCCACGCGCCGATACCGGCCACAACGCCCAACGGCTCGCGACGGGTGTACACGAACGAAGTGTCGCGCAGCGGGATTTGCTCGCCTTCGATGGCGGGCGCCAGGCCAGCGTAGTACTCCAGTACGTCGGCGCCGGTGACGATGTCGACATAACGGGTTTCGGAGTACGACTTGCCGGTGTCCAGGGTTTCCAGGGCGGCCAGTTCATCGTTGCGCTCGCGCAGGATTTCCACGGCGCGACGCAGGATGCGCGAACGCTCCATGGACGTCATGGCGGCCCAGATTTTCTGGCCTTTTTCGGCGCTGACTACAGCGCGCTCGACGTCTTCTTTGGTAGCGCGTTGCACTTGCGCGAGGACTTCGCCGTTAGCCGGGTTGATGGCATCGAAAGTAGCGTCGCTACCGGCGTCGGTGTAGCCGCCGTCGATGTAGAGTTTTTGCAGTTCGAAACGGGCCATAAAATCCTCGCAAGTGCAGACAAGTGGTGGGCGTTAATCGTGAGTCGGGTGCCCTCTAGCTGTGGCACCGCAGATTCACGACAGTTCAGGGGTTAAGCGTTAATTGGGCCTAACTCACCTGTTTCGCCAGTTGTAGATCCATATATTCGTAGCAGATGCGTTGTGCCTGGTCGGTGTCGAAGCCGTCACCGGAAAGGGCACCCCGCAACCATAGACCATCGATGAGCGCTGCCAGGCCTCGTGCTGCATTGCGGGCCTGGGCCTGGGGCAACACCCGGCGGAACTGGCAGCACAGATTGGAGTACAAGCGGTGGTCGTTGATCCGCTGCAATCTGTGCAACGACGGTTGGTGCATGCTGGCCGCCCAAAAGGCCAGCCAGGTTTTCATTGCCGGGCCATTGACCTGGCTGGCGTCGAAGTTGCCCTCGACGATGACCTGTAAATGAGCCCGCGGGCTGTCGTCGCCCAACGCCTGGCGGCGCTCGGTGACGTTGTCGATCAAGACGTTCATCAAGTACCGCATGGTGGCGGCAATCAGACCGTTCTTGTCTTTGAAGTAGTGACTGATGATGCCGTTGGACACACCGGCCAGACGGGCAATCAGCGCAATGCTGGCATCTGCCATCCCGACCTGATCGACAGCCGTCAATGTGGCTTCGATCAACTGCTGGCGGCGTATGGGTTGCATACCGACCTTGGGCATTTCGCAAATCTCCTTGGGCCGGCGGTCAGTGCAAAAACATCACTGAACGGCAGCCAGTCTATTTTGTTTTGATTGAACGTTCAATCAACAAAGAATAAGCTCTGCGACAAATCGTCGCGATTTATGTCGTTTTCCTACGCATGAATGGCGCAAATCGACACGGTAAATTCCCATGGAACCCAAGCAGAAGCAGGCTTTCGCAGGCGCTGACGGGAGATCCAAACAGGCACAACGCATCAGACCACGCGGGGCAGCCCTTGATTTCAAGGGGACGCACACAGGTTTTGAACGCGGTCTGGGCGGGTCCGGTTTTTTAGCGGTGTCTTTATATCACTCGACCGTTGGTCGCTATCTAGGCGAATGGTCGTGTGGTGCGTTGCCTTAAGTCCTTGTCTCGCACTCCCTGGAGCATCCGTGCAATGAGTTCTGCCTCTCTTATAAAGACCCCACCGCAAAAGGTGACGGTCAACGGTTGGGTGTTTTACACCTCCACTGCCTTGATACTTTTGCTGACTGCCATCCTGATCATTGCTCCCGAAGAAGCGGGCCGTATCCTGGGTGTGGCCCAGGAATGGCTGTCGCGCAGCTTCGGCTGGTACTACATGGTAGTCATCGCTGCTTATCTGATCTTTGTGGTCGGGTTGGCGTTTTCGTCCTACGGAAAATTGAAACTGGGAACGAAACAGGACACCCCGGATTTCAGCTATGGCGCCTGGGCCGGGATGCTGTTCTCGTCCGGTATCGGTATTTCGCTGCTGTACTTCGGCGCATCCGAGCCGCTGGATCACTACTTCAACCCGCCTGAAGGCGTGTCGGGCAGCCATGAAGCAGCGCGCCAGGCGTTGCAACTGACTTTCCTGCACTGGGGTCTGCATGGCTGGGCGATTTACGCGCTGGTCGGTCTGGCCGTGGCCTATTTTGCCTACCGTCACAACCAGCCGCTGGCGTTGCGTTCGGCGCTGTATCCGTTGATGGGCGAGCGCTGGGTCAAAGGTGCTGCGGGCCATGCGGTGGATGGCTTCGGTATGTTCGTGACACTGCTGGGCCTGGTGACCAACCTGGGCATTGGTTCGATGCAGGTGTCGTCGGGGCTTGAGAACCTGTTCGGCATGGAGCACAGCAACACCAACCTGTTGATCGTGATCATCGTGATGAGCACCGTGGCGACCATTGCTGCAGTCTCGGGCGTTGAAAACGGCATCCGCCGACTGTCCAACCTGAACATTATCCTGTTCAGTGGCCTGCTGATTTTCGTGCTGCTGTTCGGTCCGACCCTGCACCTGCTCAACGGTTTTGTGCAAAACACCGGCGATTACCTCAACGGTATCGTGATGAAAACCTTCGACCTGTACGTGTACGAAGGCGACAGCAGGAAAACCGAAGGCTGGCTGGGCCTGTGGACTCTGTTCTACTGGGCCTGGTGGATTTCCTGGGCCCCATTTGTCGGGATGTTTATCGCGCGTATTTCCCGTGGTCGCACGGTGCGTGAACTGGTGGCGGGCGTGCTGTTGATTCCGCTGGGCTTCACCTTGGCCTGGTTGTCGATCTTCGGTAACTCGGCGCTGGACCTGGTGGTTAACCACGGTGCCGTGGAGCTGGGTAAAACGGCGCTTGAGCAGCCGTCGATGGCGATTTATCAACTGCTTGAGCATTACCCTGCGTCGAAAATTGTTATCGGTGTCTCGATCTTTGTCGGCTTTGTGCTGTTCCTGACCCCGGCCGACTCCGGCGCGGTGATGATGGCCAACCTGTCGTGCAAAGGCGGTGATGTGGACGAAGATGCGCCGCACTGGCTGCGGATCTTCTGGTCGGCGGTAATCACGCTGGTGACTATCGGCCTGCTGTTTGCCGGTAACTTTGCGGCGATGCAAACCATGGTGGTACTGGCCGGTTTGCCGTTTTCGGTGGTATTGATCCTGTTTATGTTTGGCCTGCACAAGGCGATGCGCCAGGACACTCTGGTTGAACAGGAACAAGCCGAGCTGGCTGCCCGTGGCCGTCGTGGTTTCAGCGAGCGGCTGACTGCACAGGACCTGCAACCGACTCAAGCCGTGGTGCAGCGTTTTATGGACAAACACGTGACCCCGGCACTGGAAGATGCGGCGGTACAATTGCGTAGTCAGGGGCTTGATGTGCAGACCCTGCTGGGCAGCGCCAAGCGTTGCATGGGCGTGCGGGTTGAAATGGAAGAAGGCAACCCGTTTGTCTACGAAGTCAGCCTGGATGGCTACCTGGCCGCACCGAGCGAGTCGGGTGAAGACGAAGTGCGCAGCCGTTATTACCGCGCTGAGGTGTACTTGCACAACGGTAACCAGGAGTACGACTTGATGGGCTTCACCCAGGAGCAGATCAGCCGTGACGTGCTCGATCAGTTTGAAAGCCATCGCCAACTCCTTGGCCGCGTATATAGCTAAGAACTGCAAAAGCCCCTCACCCTCTCCCTCCGGGAGAGGGTTGGGGTGAGGGTAATGCCTACCCCAGATTCTTGCCCAGCAGCGCGTGATACAGCTCTGTATCCCCCAGTATCCCTACCACTTTGTGATCGTCGTGCAGCACCAGTTTGTTGCCGGTCTGGTAACGGATCTGTAGTGCATCGCGCATGCCGATGCCACTGTCCACCAGGGTTGGCCCACGCCCCAGGCCTTCTACTGCCTGACCGCTTTTCCAGTGTTGCAGGTCCACCACAGCAGCACCCTGGCGCACGCCTTTTATGGTGTTGCCCTCCGCCAGATCAATCCACGAGTCATCCCCCGGGTCGATGCACACCGAGCCATTGATGCGTTTGCAGTTGTCCAGTGTGCGCATCAGGCTGCGTCCGCACAGCACGTTGAGCGGGTTGGTATGGGCAACAAAGGTGCGTACATAGTCATCGGCGGGGTTGAGCACGATTTCTTCAGGCTTGCTGTACTGCACGATCTTGCCGTCTTTCATGATCGCAATGCGGCTGCCCAGCTTGAGTGCTTCGTCCAGATCATGGCTGACAAACACAATGGTCTTGTTCAGCTTGTGTTGCAGTTCCAGCAACTCATCCTGCAAGCCCTGGCGGATCAACGGGTCAAGTGCCGAAAAGGGTTCGTCCATCAGCAGGATATCGGCGTCCATCGCCAGTGCCCGCGCCAGGCCAACCCGCTGCTGCATGCCGCCGCTCAACTCATCGGGCTTTTTATTGCGCCATTGGGTCAGACCCACCAGCTCAAGTTTTTCATCCACCAGGGTGCGGCGTTCCTTTTCGGGACGGCCCTGCATCTCCAGCCCGAAGCTGATGTTTTCGCGCACCGTCAGCCAGGGCATCAGGGCGAATTTCTGAAACACCATGGCGATGCGCTTGGTGCGCATCATCTTCAGTTCGGCAGGGGTGCACGAGGCAATGTCTATCTGCTTGCCTTCGTGCTCTACATACAACTGGCCGCGACTGACCGTATTGAGCCCGTTGATGCAGCGCAGCAAGCTGGATTTCCCCGAGCCTGACAAACCCATCAGTACGCAGATTTCACCTTTTTCGATGTCCAGGCTGGCCTTTTCCACGCCAACAATCTGCCCGGTTTTTTTCAGGATCTGATCCCGCGACAAGCCCTGGTCCAGAAGGCCGAGTGCTGCGCGGGGGTCTTTGGCGAAGATCACGTCAACATTATCGAAACGGATAATACTCATGCGTCGGCTCCTGCTTTGGCGTCCGGCTGCTTGCAGATACGGTCGAGCATGATGGCCAGCAGCACGATCGCCAGCCCGGCTTCAAAGCCCAAGGCGATATCGGCAGTGTTGAGGGCATTGACCACCGGTTTGCCCAGACCATCGGCACCCACCAGGGCGGCGATCACCACCATCGACAATGACAGCATGATGCATTGGGTAATCCCGGCGGCGATGCTCGGCATGGCGTGGGGAAGCTCGATACGGGTGAGCAACTGGCGACGGGAGCAGCCAAAGGCCTTGCCCGCATCAAGCAACTCATGGGGGACATCGCGGATGCCCAGGTAAGTCAGGCGGATCGGCGCGGCAATGGCAAATACCACTGTGGAAATCAGCCCCGGCACCACGCCCAGCCCGAACAGGGTCAGGGTCGGGATCAGGTAAACGAAGGTAGGAACGGTCTGCATCAGGTCGAGAACAGGACGCATAAAGGTGTAGAACATGGGTTTGTGCGCCGCGAGAATTCCTAGCGGCACGCCGATGATCACGCATACAAATGTAGCGAACAGCACCTGGGCCAGGGTTTCCATGGTTTCTTGCCAATACCCCAGGTTAAGGATCAGCAGAAACGACAGCGCCACAAAAACCGTGAGCCCCCACTTGCGCTGGATAAAGTGGGCAAACAGTGCAATCAGCCCGATAAACACAAAGGGATTGAACCAGGTCAGGGCAAAGGTCACGGCGTGGATCATGGCTTCCAGCGTGCTGGCGATGGCATCGAAGGTGCTGGCGCCGTGCTGGGTCAGCCAGTCGACGAAGTTTGCAATGTAATCGCCCAGAGGGATTTTTTGATCAATCAGCATGGTAGTGAACGTCCGCATGCAGGGGAATTGAAACGGAGCCGGGCGCAGTTGCCGCCCGACGCCCGCGATTACTTCGCAAGGCTGGCTTTAACGGCCTCAAGCCCGGGCTTGCCATCCACCGTGGTAACACCCGCGAGCCAGCTTTCAAGCACTTGCGGGTTTTGTTTGAGCCAGGCTTTGGCGGCCGCGTCGGGTTTGATCTTGTCGTCCAGCACCTTGCCCATCAGGGTGCTTTCCATGTCCAGGGTAAACACCAGATTCTTCAGTAACTGACCCACGTTGCTGCATTCTTCGGTGTAGCCCTTGCGGGTGTTGGTGTAGATGGTCGCCTGACCATAGTTGGGGCCGAAGAACTCATCGCCACCGGTGAGGTATTTCATTTTGAAGCGAGTGTTCATCGGGTGGGGTTCCCAGCCCAGGAACACCACCTCGGTGCCACGACGCTGGGCGCGGTCAACCTGCGACAGCATCCCCGCTTCGCTGGATTCCACCACTTTGAAGCCGGCGTCCTTCAGGCCGAAGGCGTTTTTGTCGATCATGGTCTGGATCATGCGGTTGCCGTCGTTGCCCGGCTCGATGCCGTAGATCTTGCCGTCCAGTTCCTTGCTGAATTTGGGCAGATCGGAGAAGTCCTTGAGGCCCTTCTCATAGAGGGCTTCGGGTACGGCGAGGGTGTATTTGGCGTTCTCCAGGTTGGCGCGCACTGTCTCGACGGTGCCCGCGTCGCGGTAGGCCTTGATGTCGTTTTCCATGGTCGGCATCCAGTTGCCGAGAAACACGTCCATGTTCTTGCCATCGGCCAGCGACTTGTAGGTAACCGGCACGGAAATCATGGTGGTTTTGGTTTTGTAGCCCAGGCCCTTGAGCACTTCGCTGGTAACGGCGGTGGTGACGGTGATGTCGGTCCAGCCGACATCCGAAAAATTGACGGTACTGCATTGCGCCGGTTCTGCTGCCTGGGCGATGACGGGCAGACTCAGCAATGCAGCCAGCAACAACGATGAGGAATGTGTCATGGAGCGACTCCTGTGTGTCCGGGTTGCGGTTTTCGATCGAAAAGCCGCACATATCAGTTGCGGTCGGGCGATGCCCGGCAGGCGTGTTGCCAGCGCATCTTGCAATCGAGTCAGAACCGATCATGTAACAGCGAAAATCAAACGCCTACAGGGGGCGTCGCATCCAGTACAGGCAGGGTCGTATCTAGTACCTGCGAGGTCGTATCTGGACGAATGAGGCTTGAAAACTGTCTTTTTCATACCTCTGCGCCCTATAAAACGTCGGGGGCGCTGGCAGGCAAAGGCGGGTCGTAGCTGGACGTTTTTGCCGACTGCAAACACCCCATGATGCAAGGCATTCACCCCCGAGGTTCGTGCTCATGGCTATCAGCGTGTTTGACCTGTTCAAGATCGGTATCGGCCCTTCCAGTTCCCACACCGTGGGCCCGATGCGGGCGGCGGCGCTGTTTGTGCAGGGCTTGCGTGAACGCGATCAACTGCAACAGGTAAGCCGTATCGAAGTGCAGCTCTATGGCTCGCTGTCGGCCACCGGTATCGGTCATGGCAGTGACAACGCGGTCATCATGGGTTTGATGGGGGAATGGCCGGATGCGATTGATCCGTCCTGCATTGGTTCGCGTATCGCGCAGCTGCGCGAAAGCCGCACCCTGTTACTCGACGGCCATGTACCGATTCCGTTCGACTGGGCGCAGGATATGCGCCTGATAGACGAGAACCTGGCATTTCATCCCAATGCCATGACCCTGGTAGCGCACAGCGGGCACGGCATATTGCATGGCGATACTTATTACTCGGTTGGCGGTGGCTTTGTAGTGGATGCGGCGCAAGCGGCCAGTGGCGTATTGGACATGGATCGCACCGAGCTGCCTTACGATTTTAATAGTGCCGTCGAACTGCTGGACCTGTGCCGCACACATCACCTGAGCGTGGCGGCATTGATGATGGCCAACGAACGCATCTGGCGCAGCGAAGATGAAATCCGCTGCGGTCTGATCAAACTTTGGCGCGCCATGCAGGACTGCGTGGAGCAAGGCCTGAAACATGAAGGCATCCTGCCCGGCGGCCTCAATGTACGTCGGCGTGCTGCGCGCCTGCACCGCAGCCTGCTGGAACTGGGCAAGCCCAATGTGATCGGCTCGACCCTGAGCGCGATGGAATGGGTCAACCTGTTCGCCCTGGCGGTCAACGAAGAAAACGCAGCCGGCGGGCGCATGGTCACGGCGCCCACCAATGGTGCGGCAGGGATCATCCCGGCAGTGTTGCACTACTTTATGAAATTCAGCGATGAAGTCAGCGAAGCGCATGTGGTCGACTACCTGCTGAGCGCCGCGGCGATCGGCATTTTGTGCAAAAAGAATGCGTCGATTTCCGGGGCTGAAGTGGGCTGCCAGGGCGAAGTCGGCTCGGCCTGCGCGATGGCGGCTGCCGGGCTGGCGCAAATCCTCGGCGCCACCCCGGAGCAACTGTGCAACGCCGCTGAAATTGGTCTGGAGCATAACCTGGGCCTGACCTGTGACCCGGTGGGCGGGTTGGTACAAGTACCCTGCATCGAGCGCAACGCGATTGCCGCAGTCAAGGCGATCAACGCGGCGCAGATGGCCTTGCGCGGTGACGGCCAGCACTTTATTTCCCTGGACCGGGTGATCCGCACCATGCGCGACACCGGTGCCGACATGCACGACAAATACAAGGAAACCTCGCGCGGCGGCCTGGCGGTCAGTGCGGTGGAATGTTGAGCCCCCAAACACCTCTGGGAGCGAGCTTGCTCCTACAGCCTCGGCGCTTTTTCAGCGCACACCGACCCGTTTTGGCGCACTCGTACTTTCGGTGACATTCTGTAACCGAGCAGCTCCTACACCCTTCCCACAAGTGCTACCGATGTGCTCAACAGCCTCGGTCAGCACCTGTGTATCCGTGTTTAACCGTCATTTCCCATCACCCTGCCAGACACATTGCGACGTCGTTTTCAGGCTTTGTTGAATAGCCATTCAAGTTTAGGCATGGCATTTGCGTTGTCATTTCAAAGCCCCGTGAAACGAGGGTAATAACAAGAGCCTGTGCCTGAGGCCATCACCCGCTTTGTGTGAGGAGATACCGCGATGACGTCGTTCAACTCCGGGGTCCAACCCCAGAACCGTACGCCTCAATCCATCGGCTTTCTGCTGCTGGACAATTTCACGCTCATTTCCCTGGCTTCCGCGATAGAACCTTTGCGCATGGCCAACCAGTTGTCGGGCCGTGAGTTGTATCGCTGGAGCACCCTCAGCGCCGATGGCAGTCAGGTCTGGGCCAGTGACGGTCTGCAGGTGACCCCCGACGCCAGCATGCACAAGGCTCCGGCGCTGGACATGGTCATCGTGTGTGGTGGTATCGGCATTCAGCGCACCGTGACCCGTGAGCATGTGTCCTGGTTGCAGAGTCAGGCGCGCCAGTCCCGTCGCCTGGGTGCCGTGTGCACCGGCAGCTGGGCACTGGCCTATGCCGGCTTGCTCGACGGTTTTGATTGCAGCGTGCACTGGGAATGCCTGGCCTCGATGCAGGAAGCCTTCCCGCGCGTGGCCATGAGCACGCGGCTGTTTACCCTCGACCGCAGCCGTTTTACCAGCTCGGGCGGCACGGCACCGCTGGACATGATGCTGCACCTGATCAGCCGCGATCATGGCCGTGAACTGTCGGCGGCGATTTCGGAAATGTTTGTGTATGAACGTATCCGCAACGAGCAGGACCACCAGCGGGTGCCGCTCAAGCACATGCTCGGCACCAACCAGCCCAAGCTGCAGGAAATTGTCGCGTTGATGGAAGCCAACCTCGAAGAGCCCATCGACCTTGATGAGCTGGCGGTGTATGTGACTGTGTCGCGGCGCCAGCTCGAGCGCTTGTTCCAGAAGTACCTGCATTGTTCGCCGTCGCGCTATTACCTGAAGTTGCGGCTGGTGCGGGCGCGGCAGTTGCTCAAGCAAACACCGATGTCGATTATTGAAGTGGCGGCGGTGTGCGGCTTTGTGTCCACGCCGCATTTTTCCAAGTGCTACCGCGAATACTTCGGCATTCCGCCACGGGATGAGCGGGTGGGCTCCAACACTGCGCAGCAGACCACCCTGGTGCAGATCCCGCAGTCCCTGTTGCTGGCGCCGCTGGCCGGGCCGATGTCGGCGTTGAATCAGGCGCGCAATGAGTCGACGTTTGCCAGTGTGAGGATTTAACAGTCAAAAGCGCCCTGACCCGGGGTGGGGAGGGCGCTTGATCTGTATCGAGGCGCAAAACTGCTTTTGCTTTTAGTCCCCCTCCCTTCGGGAGAGGGCTAGGGTGAGGACGCTTTTGCCTTACCCGACCTTGCTCTGCTTGAACTGCGCCAAGCCCGGCAGCAACTGCCGGTCAATGGCCTCGCGCACCGCAGGTAAAATGGTTGCGCTGCCGGTGTAGAGCTTTTCGACCAAACCCTTGAGGGCGCGGGCATTGGTCTCGTTCAGCCCACAGACTGCCGTTGTGCAGGCCTGCTCCGCCGTACCTGACACTTCAAAGCCCAGCGAGCGCAGTTGGCCAACCAGATCCTGCTCATCAATCAAATCCGCGTGCATCATGACTTTTTATCCTTCTACAAAGCGCGATCGAAGTCTGATTCTGGTAGGGCTTTAGCCAGTGGGCAAGGGCGGTTTGGTGATATGTCTGATATGCCTAAGAACAGGTCGTTTTAAGGCACAGGCAAGGCAATCACCCGACTCACATACTCGGGTCTCGGCAGATCACGCTGTTGCTCCCCGATGGCCTGCAATACGGCCAGCGTGTGCTCGCCAAAGGGTGCGGAACGCGGGCCTGCCAAGTCCACGTGCAGCAGCATTTGCTCATTGCCCGCGAGGGCTCGCCCATCACCTGCCAGGTGCAGGCTGTGATAGACATGCAGGCGTTTTTTGTCGTGGCCGATGAGCTGGGTACGCACTTCAACGTGGGCGCCGAGCTTCACCTCGTGCAGGTAATTAAGATGCACCTCCAGGGTGAACAGTGAATGACCGCTGGCTTCGCGGCCCTGGCTGTCCAGCCCCAGGCGGTCCATCAGGGCATCCGTGGCGTAGCTGAAAATCAGCAGATAAAAGGCGTCGCGCAAGTGGCCGTTGTAATCGACCCATTCTTCAAGAATGGGCGTGGTGTAGGTGGTGAGGGTGGGCATGCTGTACCTCGCGGTTCGATCAGTCGTTGATGGTCATGCCATGTTTGAGTCTGGTTGCGTTCACCGCTTCCATCACCGCCAGCAGGCAGTCATCCCGATAGCTTTCCAGCGCGGCAATGCTGTGCTGGCCGAGTTGTTCAGTGGTGCCTTCCACCACATCGTCGATCAGTTTTTCGCTCAGTTCCGGAGCGGGCAAATACGTCCACGGCAGTTGCAGCGCCGGGCCGAACTGGTTCATGAAATGTCGCATTCCGGCATCGCCACCGGCCAGGGTGTAGGTCAAAAAGGTACCCATGAACGACCAGCGCAACCCTGCGCCAAAGCGAATGGCGTCGTCAATTTCACCGGTGCTGGCCACCCCGTCATTGACCAGGTGCAGCGCCTCGCGCCACAAGGCTTCGAGCAGACGGTCGGCAATAAACCCGGGCACTTCCTTGCGCACATGCAGGGGGCGCATGCCCAGGGATTGATAAACCTTGATTGCCGCCTGAATGGCCTCGGGAGCGGTTTTTTGCCCGCCCACCACCTCGACCAATGGCAACAGGTAAACCGGGTTGAACGGGTGCCCGACAATGCAGCGCTCGGGGTGTGTGGAGGTTTCATAAAATTCGCTGGGCAGCAGGCCCGAGGTGCTGGAGCCGATCAATGCATCGGGTTTGGCGGCGGCGCTGATTTTGCTGTGCAGTTCAAGCTTCAGGTCGAGTCGCTCCGGGGCGCTTTCCTGAATGAAATCGGCATCGCGCACGCATTCATCAATGGTGCTGACAAACCGCAGCCGGTGTTGGGATGCGCCTTCAGCAAGGCCGCTTTTTTCCAGTGCGGGCCAGGCTTTGGCGACGCGTTTGCGCAGGGCCGCTTCGGCACCGGGGCCCGGGTCCCAGGCCACCACGTCCAGGCCGTAGGCGAGGGCGCGAGCAACCCAGCCGCTGCCAATGACACCGCTGCCCAGGGCGGCGAAGGTTTTAATCTCGGTGATAAAGGTCATGGCGTGCTCCTGGATAACAATAATGAGAGTGCGTGGGAGCGAGCCTGCTCGCGAAGGCCCCAAGGGCACCGCGATAACTCAGTCAACAGGCGTTATCGTTGACGACCTTCGCGAGCAGGCTCGCTCCCACAGGCAATGCTGCTGCGTAGTTGCTTAGCGGCGTTTTTTAAGGCCCATCTTCACCCGGCCTTCTGCCGGGCTCAGCACCCGTGCACCCAGGCGGCTGAGGATCTCTGTGGCGCGCTCCACCAGTTGCCCGTTGGTGGCCAGCACTCCTCGGTCCAGCCATAAATTGTCCTCAAGCCCGACCCGCACGTTGCCGCCCAGCAGCACCGCCTGCGCGGCCATCGGCATTTGCATGCGACCAATGCCGAAACCGGCCCACACCGCATCAGGCGGCAAATTGTCGACCATGGCTTTCATGCTGGTGGTGTCTGCCGGAGCGCCCCACGGGATACCCAGGCATAGTTGAAACAGCGGGTCATCCAGCAGGCCTTCCTTGATCATCTGTTTGGCGAACCACAAATGGCCGGTGTCGAAAATTTCCAGTTCGGCTTTAACGCCAAGTTCCTGGATGCGCTTGGCGCCCGCTCGCAGCTGTGCCGGGGTGGACACGTAAATCGTGTCGCCGTCGCCAAAGTTCAGGGTGCCGCAGTCCAGGGTGCAAATTTCCGGCAACAGCTCCTCGACGTGAGCCAGACGGGTCAGCGGGCCGACCAGGTCGGTGTTGGGACCAAACTCCATCGGGTTCTCACCCGGGCCGATATGCAAGTCCCCCCCCATCCCGGCCGTGAGGTTGACGATGATGTCGATGTCCGCCTCGCGGATGCGCTCCATCAGTTCGCGGTACAGCGCTACATCGCGGCTGAACTGCCCGGTTTTCGGGTCGCGTACATGGCAATGCACCACTGTGGCTCCGGCCTTGGCCGCTTCCACGGCAGCTTCGGCAATTTGCTTGGGGGTGACCGGTACCAAAGGGCTGCGGCCGCTGGTGTCGCCGGCACCGGTGAGTGCGCAGGTGATGATGACGTCGTGGTTCATGGGGCATTTCCTTGGGGCGTAGAGCGCCACACCGCAGCCATTGCAGGCTGCGCAGGGCGGGCTCGGTGTTGAATTATTTAGCGCTGAGTTTCAGGTTCCCGGCAGCGGGTTTGCCGTCTACCGTGGTCACCCCTTCAAGCCAGCGCTGCTGGTCTTGCGGGTGGTCCTTGAGCCACTGCCGGGCTGAGGCTTGAGCATCCTTGTGATCAAGCAGCGGCTGCATCATGCGGCTCTCGTCTTCGGCGCTGAAGGTCAGGTTGCTGAGCAAACGGCTGACGTTCGGGCAGCGGCTGGCGTAGTCCGGGGCAGTGACCGTCCACACCGTGGCCCGGCCTTCATCGGGGCCAAGGGCATCTTCACTGCCCGTCAGGTAGGTCATGTCCTGATTAATATTCATCGGGTGTGGGGTCCAGCCGAAGAACACAATCGGCTCATTGCGTTTTACTGCGCGGGTCACCGCCGAGAGCATGCCGGCTTCACTGGACTCCACCAACTGGAACTTGCCCAGGCCAAACTGGTTTTTCTCGATCATGGCCTTGATCTGGGTATTGGCGCCGGAGCCCGGTTCGATCCCGTAAATCCTGCCGCCCAGTTCTTTCTCGAATGTGGCAATGTCAGCAAAGCTTTTGAGCCCCTTGTCAGCCATATAGGTTGGAACGGCAAGCATGGCCTTGGCGTCTTTAAGGCTCGGTTCGGCCAGTACCGTGACCTGTTTGGCGTCCACAAACGGGGTAATGCTCTGGTTCATGATCGGGTTCCAGTAACCCAGAAACATGTCCAGCCGCTTGTCACGCAGGCCGGCGAAAATAATTTGCTGTGAGGCACTGGTCTGTTTGGTTTTATAGCCCAGACCGTCGAGCAGGGTTTGCGCCATGGCGCTGGTGGCGATTACATCGGTCCAATTGACCACGCCCATGCGTACGTTCTTGCACGAAGCATCTTCAGCCGCCAACGCGTAGGGGCTCAGTACCAGCAGGCAACAGCTGATCAGTCGTTTCATGGGGAGGGCCTCGGCAGGTTGTTATTGGGGGATCGGCGTCTTTGTGCACCGTGATACCAAGGTACGCAGGCGGCGTGCTGCGCAACCGCACTGGGGCGACGTGGATTTGCACTGCAGCGACCTGACTGTGGTTCAATCCGCTGAACCGACGTGAGAGCGCCCCCTATGGCCCAGGATTTCTACTTCCTTCTGCTGCCCGGCTTTTCCTCAATGGGCTTTATTTCGGCCATCGAGCCGCTGCGGGTGGCCAACCGTTTTCGCGGTGAGCTGTACCGCTGGCATGTGCTCAGTTGCGGGGGTGGCGCCGTGTTGGCGAGCAACGGTATGTCGGTCAATGCCGAAGGCGGGTTTGAGGCACTTGAAGCCGAGGCGACGTTGTTGGTGGTGGCCGGCTTTGATCCGCTGACCCACGTGACCCCGGCGCTGATTCAGTGGCTGCGTCGGCTGGACAACGACGGCGTCACCTTGGGTGGCATCGACACGGGTAGCGTGGTACTGGCGCAGGCAGGTTTGCTCGACGGCTATCGCCTGACCTTGCATTGGGAGGCGCTGGAAGCGTTCAAGGAGTCATACCCCAGGCTGCATGTGACTCAAGAGCTGTTTGAGATTGACCGCCAGCGCATCACCTGTGCGGGCGGCACAGCCTCCATCGACCTGATGCTCGACCTGATAGCCCAGGCTTATGGGCCTGAGTTGGCGATTCAGGTGTCCGAGCAATTCGTGCTTGGCCGTATCCGTCAGCGCAAAGACCACCAGCGCATGCAGGTCGCCAGCCGTTATGGCATTCATAACAAGAAATTGGTGCAGGTGATTGGCGAGATGGAACAGCACAGCGAGCCGCCACTGAGCACTGCGCAACTGGCGCTTGGCATCAACGTTACGCGGCGCCAGCTGGAGCGTCTGTTCCGTTTGCACCTGAACGACACCCCGCGCAACTTCTATCTGGGCCTGCGCCTGGAAAAGGCCCGGCAACTGCTGCGTCAGACCGACATGAGCGTGCTGGACATCAGCATTGCCTGCGGCTTTGAGTCACCGTCGTATTTCACCCGCAGCTACCGGGCGCGGTTTACCTGTGCGCCGAGGCAGGATCGGGTTGCCGCTACTAACCCTTGAGCAACGCCGCACACGCCGCCTTGTAGGCCTCATGCTGATACTTGTTCAGCGAGGCGGGCAAGTCGAAGGCGTGTTTCTTGTATTGCGCATTGAGGGTCTGTGGCGACAGCAACTGCACCTCGCAATCGTCCAGCAACTGGATGATGCCCTCGATCTTGAAGGTAGTCGGGCCACCGGCAAATTCACCCTTTTTGCTGCGCTTCTTGATTGCAATGCGGGTGATGCCGTTGGCTTTCACAAAGGCCGCTATTTGCATGGCGAAGGCTTTGACGTTGACGCTCTCGTCATCGTCGTCCAGGGCGATTTTCTTGGTGGCATTGGCCCTGTGTTCAAGGCCATTGGCGCCTTGGGCTGCCATTGCAAAAATGGCTTCGCTGCCTTTGATCTCGATACCGCAAATAGTCATAAAAACCCTGGTTTATTCAATATGAAGATCAGTCCTGCCCGATCGATTCCAGAAACTCTGAACGGTCATCGCTGATACGCGCCATGCAATCGTTCTGGGCGATGTTGAACGCTTCGGTGCCGGCGGTGGCGGGGAACACGGCAATTGCGCAATCGGCGTCGCGCTGGTGCAACCACAGGGCCTGGGCGGTCTTTATCTTGCTCAGGATGTTATTGAGTTGCGTCGCGTTACTGCCGTACAGCGAAGTCATGCGTTCCTGCAGGGCTTCGTAGTTTTCGTTCAGCAATTGTTCGGCAGCATTCTTGCTGAACACCGAGCACGCCAGGGTTTGGCGGTCGTTTTCTACCGCGTCGCACGGGTTGTAGTCGGCATTTTCAGCTGCATGAGCGCCGCCGGTGAACAATGCCAAGGCCAGGAGAATCGATTTCATTGCCGCTTCCTAATCCATAGTTGGGGCCGATTCTGGCTTATGCGTGAGCCAAAGAACAGATAGCTCATGACATTGCTGTCGGCGGCTTTGTCGCGTGTTGACGCTTTCGGCAATTGCGCTGTCGCTTTTGCACCCGGCTGGTTTTGACCCCGGGCCTATGCTGGCCCCAATAGCGCCGGCAGACGATTCGGCGCAGCAAACGCCAATAAGGGGACGCCTGATGAGCCCAACCGAGTTGCACGCAGACAGTATCGTTATCGACGGGCTGATCATTGCCAAATGGAACCGCGAACTGTTTGAAGACATGCGCAAGGGCGGCCTCACGGCGGCCAACTGCACTGTGTCGGTATGGGAGGGCTTCCAGGCCACGATCAACAACATCGTCGCCAGCCAGACCCTGATCCGCGACAACAGCGACCTGGTGCTTGCGGTCAAGACCACTGCCGATATCCGTCGCGCCAAGGAACAGGGCAAGACCGGGATCATCTTCGGCTTCCAGAATGCCCATGCCTTTGAAGACCAGCTGGGCTATATCGAGATCTTCAAGCAGCTCGGCGTTGGCGTGGTGCAGATGTGCTACAACACCCAGAACCTGGTGGGCACCGGCTGCTATGAACGCGATGGCGGGCTCTCGGGGTTTGGCCGTGAAGTAGTGGCTGAAATGAACCGTGTCGGGATCATGTGCGACCTGTCCCACGTGGGTTCGAAAACCTCGGAAGAGGTGATCCTGGAATCGAAAAAACCGGTCTGCTATTCCCACTGCCTGCCTTCCGGCCTCAAGGAACATCCACGCAACAAATCCGACGCCGAGCTCAAGTTCATTGCCGACCATGGCGGTTTTGTCGGGGTGACCATGTTCGCGCCGTTTCTGGCCAAGGGTATTGATTCGACCATCGACGACTACGCCGAAGCGATCGAATACACCATGAATATTGTCGGCGAAGATTCGATCGGTATCGGCACTGACTTTACCCAGGGCCACGGTCAGGACTTTTTCGAAATGCTGACCCACGACAAGGGCTACGCCCGCCGCCTGACCAGCTTCGGCAAGATCATCAACCCGCTGGGCATCCGCACCGTGGGCGAGTTCCCCAACCTGACCGAAACCCTGCTCAAGCGCGGCCACAACGAGCGCGTGGTGCGCAAGATCATGGGCGAGAACTGGGTCAACGTGCTCAAGGATGTCTGGGGCGAGTAACTGCACCGTATTTGTTGCGTAGCAGCTGCCGAAGGCTGCGTCCGGCTGCGAAGCAGTCGTAAACCCATATTGCACATTTTTCCTGTCAGGGCGCAGTGAGCGGTTTTGCGACCGCTTCGCGCTCGAACGCAGCCTTCGACAGCTGCACGGGACTTCATCATCTTTTGGAGCGCTACCCATGGCCAAAATCGCCCCGCAATTACCCATCGAAGTCGACAGCGAAACCGGCGTCTGGACTTCCGACGCTTTGCCGATGCTCTATGTGCCGCGCCACTTTTTCGTCAACAACCACATGGGCATTGAAGAAGTCCTTGGCGCTGATACCTACGCCGACATTCTTTACAAGGCCGGCTACAAATCCGCCTGGCACTGGTGCGAAAAAGAAGCCGAATGCCACGGCATCGAAGGCGTCGCGGTGTTCGAACACTACATGAAACGCCTGTCCCAGCGCGGCTGGGGCCTGTTCAAGATCCAGGACATCGATCTCGACAAAGGCACTGCCACCATCAAGCTGGAACACTCCTGCTTTGTGTACGTGTACGGCAAGGTCGGGCGCAAGGTCGACTACATGTTCACCGGCTGGTTTGCCGGCGCCATGGACCAGATTCTGCACGCCCGTGGCAGCAACATCCGCACCGTGGCAGAACAGCTTTATAGCGGATCGGAAGAAGGCCACGACCACGGCCTGTTTATCGTCAAGCCGTTGTAAGTCGAGGATCGTGATATGGCGTTCGAAGCAATGTTTGAGCCGATTCAAATCGGCAAGCTGACCATCCGCAACCGTGTGCTGAGCACCGCCCATGCCGAGGTGTATGCCACCGATGGCGGCATGACCACCGAGCGTTATGTGCAGTACTACGAAGAAAAGGCCAAGGGCGGTATCGGCCTGGCGATTTGCGGCGGCTCTTCGGTGGTGGCCATCGACAGTCCGCAAGAGTGGTGGAGTTCGGTCAACCTGAGCACTGACCGCATTATCCCGCACTTCCAGAACCTGGCCGATGCCATGCACAAGCATGGCGCCAAGATCATGATCCAGATTACCCACATGGGCCGCCGCTCGCGCTGGGACGGCTTCAACTGGCCGACCCTGATGTCACCTTCCGGTGTACGTGAGCCGGTGCACCGGGCCACATGCAAAACCATCGAGCCTGAAGAAATCAGGCGGATCATCGGTAACTACGCCAGTGCCGCAGGCCGGGCCAAAGCCGGTGGACTGGACGGGGTTGAGCTGTCGGCGGTGCACCAGCACATGATTGACCAGTTCTGGAGCCCGCGTGTCAACAAACGCACGGATGAATGGGGCGGCAGTTTTGAAAACCGCATGCGTTTCGGCCTCGAAGTGCTCAAGGCCGTGCGCGCTGAAGTCGGCCCGGATTTCTGCGTGGGCATCCGCCTGTGCGGGGATGAATTTCACCCTGATGGCCTGAGCCATGAGGACATGAAACAAATTGCCAAGTACTACGACGACACCGGCATGCTCGACTTTATCGGCGTGGTCGGCTCGGGCTGTGACACCCATAACACCCTGGCCAACGTAATCCCCAATATGAGCTTTCCGCCGGAGCCGTTTTTGCACCTGGCCGCCGGGATCAAGGAAGTGGTCAAGGCCCCGGTGCTGCATGCGCAGAACATCAAGGATCCGAACCAGGCCACGCGGATTCTGGAAGGGGGTTATGTCGACATGGTGGGCATGACCCGTGCCCATATCGCCGATCCGCACCTGATCGCCAAGATCAAGATGGGCCAGGTCGACCAGATTAAACAATGCGTGGGTGCCAACTACTGCATTGACCGTCAGTACCAGGGGCTGGACGTGCTGTGCATCCAGAACGCGGCCACCTCCCGGGAATATATGGGCGTGCCGCATATCATCGAAAAATCCACCGGGGCCAAACGCAAGGTGGTGATTGTCGGCGCCGGGCCAGCAGGGATGGAGGCGGCACGGGTAGCTGCCGAGCGCGGTCATGACGTGACCCTGTTCGAGAAAAAGGACGCCATCGGCGGGCAGATCACCACCGCCTCCAAAGCGCCTCAGCGTGACCAGATGGCAGGCATCACCCGCTGGTTTCAACTGGAACTGGCGCGCCTGAAAGTTGACCTGCGCCTGGGCACCGCAGCGGATGCGGCGACGATTATGGACTTGCGTCCGGACATTGTGGTGCTGGCGGTGGGCGGGCACCCGTTTGTAGAGCAGAACGAACACTGGGGCGCGGCCGAAGGGCTGGTGGTCAGCAGCTGGGATGTACTCGACGGCAAAGTGGCGCCCGGCAAAAACGTGCTGGTGTACGACACCATTTGCGAATTTACCGGTATGTCGGTGGCCGATTTTGCGGCGGACAAGGGAGCGCAGGTCGAGATCGTGACCGACGACACCAAGCCCGGTGTGGCCATTGGCGGCACGTCATTCCCCACGTATTACCGCAGCCTGTATCCCAAGGAAGTGGTCATGACCGGCGACATGATGCTGGAGAAGGTCTACCGCGAGGGTGACAAGGTGATTGCTGTGCTGGAGAACGAATACACCGGTGTCAAAGAGGAGCGGGTGGTCGATCAGGTAATCATCGAAAACGGTGTGCGACCGGATGAAGAGCTGTATTACGGGCTCAAGCCGGATTCGCGCAACAAGGGCCAGATCGACGTCGAAGCGCTGTTCGCGATCAAGCCGCAACCGTGCTTGAGCGAGGCGGGGGACGGCTACCTGCTGTTTCGTATCGGTGACTGTGTGGCCCAGCGCAACGTGCATGCAGCGATCTATGACGCGCTGCGGTTGTGCAAGGATTTTTGACCCGACACCGAACCAATGTGGGGGCGGGCTTGCTCGCGATAAACGATCACGCGGTGGTGCTGATGCACCGCGTCGCCTGAATCGCGAGCAAGCCCGCTCTCACATCAGACCTGCGTGGTCTTTGGGAGCTTCACCATGCTCAATATCGTTCTTCCCATCCTGCTGTTCGCCGCCCTCGTCCTGGCGATTGCGGGCGCCATTCGGCGCATGAACATGTGGCGCCGTGGTCGCCCGGCCAAGGTCGATCTGCTTGGCGGGCTGCTGGCCATGCCCCGGCGCTACATGGTCGATCTGCACCACGTGGTCGCCCGCGACAAATACATGGCCAACACCCACGTCGCCACTGCTGGCGGCTTTGTGCTGGCGGCCGTGCTGGCGATCCTGGTGCATGGCCTGGGCCTGCATAACCGCATCCTCGGCTATGCCTTGCTGTTGGCCACGGCGCTGATGTTTGTGGGCGCGCTGTTCGTGTTCAAGCGTCGCCTGAACCCACCCTCGCGCCTGTCCAAAGGCCCGTGGATGCGCCTGCCGAAAAGCTTGCTGGTGTTTTCCGCCAGTTTTTTCATCCTCACCTTGCCGGTTGCAGGGCTGTTGCCCGAAGGCTTCGGCGGTTGGATGCTGGCGGCGGTTTTAAGCGTGGGCGTGGCGTGGGGTGTGTCGGAATTATTTTTCGGCATGACCTGGGGCGGGCCGATGAAGCACGCCTTCGCGGGCGCATTGCATCTGGCCTGGCACCGCCGCGCCGAGCGCTTTGGCGGCGGCCGTTCAACAGGGCTAAAACCGCTGGATTTAAACGATCGCAGTGCGCCCCTGGGCGTGGAAAAACCCAAGGATTTCACCTGGAACCAATTGCTGGGGTTTGACGCCTGCGTGCAATGCGGCAAATGCGAAGCCGCCTGCCCGGCTTTCGCCGCCGGCCAGCCGCTCAATCCAAAGAAACTGATTCAGGACATGGTGGTCGGCCTCGCGGGCGGCACCGATGCTCACTTTGCTGGCAGTCCCTATCCCGGCAAACCTATTGGTGAGCATGGCGGCAACCCGCATCAGCCGATCGTCAACGGGCTGGTCGATGCCGACACGCTGTGGTCCTGCACCACTTGCCGCGCCTGCGTTGAAGAGTGCCCGATGATGATCGAGCATGTGGACGCCATCGTCGATATGCGCCGTTTCCTGACCCTGGAAAAAGGTGCGACACCGAACAATGGCGCGCAGGTGCTGGACAACCTGATCGCCACCGATAACCCCGGCGGTTTTGCCCCCGGCGGGCGGATGAACTGGGCAGCGGACCTGAACCTCGACCTGATGCGCGACAAGCCCGCCGTGGACGTGTTGTTCTGGGTCGGTGACGGGGCTTTCGACATGCGTAACCAGCGCACCTTGCGTGCCTTTGTCAAAGTGCTCAAGGCCGCCCGGGTCAACTTTGCCGTGTTGGGCCTGGAAGAGCGCGACAGTGGCGACGTGGCCCGGCGTCTGGGGGATGAAGCGACCTTTCAGGCGCTGGCTAAGCGCAATATCCAGACCCTGGCGCAGTACAGCTTCCAGCGCATCGTCACCTGCGATCCGCACAGTTTTCATGTGCTGAAAAACGAATACGGCGCCTTTGGCGGCGACTACCTTGTGCAACATCACAGCACTTATATGGCCGAGTTGATCGATGCCGGCCTGCTCAATCTTGCCGCGGATGCGGGCGGCAGCGTGACCTATCACGACCCCTGCTACCTGGGCCGCTATAACGGCGAATACGAGGCGCCGCGTGCGGTACTGCGCGCCTTGGGCATCGAGGTCAAGGAGATGCAGCGTTCGGGCTTTCGTTCCCGTTGCTGTGGTGGCGGTGGCGGCGCGCCGATTACCGACATCCCCGGCAAGCAGAGGATCCCCGACATGCGCATGGACGATATCCGTGAGACGGGCGCCGAGCGTGTGGCGGTGGGTTGCCCGCAATGCACGGCGATGCTCGAAGGGGTGGTCGAACCCCGTCCGCAAATCAAGGACATTGCCGAACTGGTGGCCGATGCGCTGATTGAAGACGTCGTGGCCAAACCTGTCCGACGGCCAGAATCGGAGGTGATCGCATGAGTGACATTATCCGCCGCGACCCACGGGCCGAGTGGATCGCCCGTAACCGTCTGCATCCGTTGCACGCGGCCATGCAACCCGTGCAGCAGAGCTGGATGGGGCCCAATGGCGTAGTGCGCAAAAATGTCCATGGTGCGGGTTTTATCGGCCCCAACGGCATCAAGCGCATAGACCGCAGCGGCGTGCAGCAGGGCGGGACCAGCAGGCGCGCGGCCAGCGTCGAGGTGCAATTACCGCTGCATCAGGTCGCGGCCCCGGCGTTTTATATCGCCGTGGTGCCGGATATGGTCGGGGGCCGCCTGAGCAGCCACGACCGCGATCTGCTGGGGCTGGCCCACCAATTGGCGGGCAGCGACGGAGCGGTGCTGGCGGTGGTATTCGGCGAGTCCAGGGAGACCGCCTTTGCCACGGCCGGGGTTGATCGGCTGTTGATGCTCGACAGTGAAGGTTATGCACCGGAGCACCAGGTGCTGGGTTTACGGGCTGTGGATAACCAGTTCACGCCACGCCACTGGCTATTGCCTGACAGCCGCAGTGGTGGCGGTGAATTGGGCCGGCGCTTTGCCGCCAGCCTGGGAGAACGCCCGGCCACGCGGGTCTGGCAACTCAAGGATGGCGTTTGCATCGGCCGTGCCGGGGCAGGTCAGCAAGATGTCGTCCAGCCGTTGCGGCGGTTGATTCTGGCAGCGGCCGAGTGTGCAGAGCCGGTCAGTGAAACCCGGCATGAAGCGCTGGAGGTGCAGTTATCCACAGCAGCTGCCAGCTGTTTGCCGCGTATTGAGGATCTGGGCGCGGTTGAAGTTGACCCTGCTGCGATTCCCATGGCTGAAGCCGAATTTATCCTCAGCGGTGGTAACGGGATCAAGGACTGGGGACTTTTCCACAGGGCTGCCACTGCCCTTGGCGCCACCGAAGGTGCATCACGGGTGGCGGTGGACGATGGCTTTATGGGTCGCGAGCGTCAGGTGGGGGCCAGCGGGGTATGGGTCACGGCGCGGGTGTATGTGGCGGTCGGGATCAGCGGGGCGATCCAGCATCTGCAAGGGATTGGTGCCTGTGACAAGGTGGTGGCGATCAACCTTGACCCTGGCTGCGACATGGTCAAACGCGCGGATGTGTCGGTGATTGGTGACGGTGCGGCGGTGCTTGAGGCACTGATCGAGGCTGTGGATAACTGGCGCAGCGCAACCTCTGTGGGAGTGGGCTTGCCCGCGACTCGGGCGACCCGGTCAGCCGATACACCGCAGTGATTCCATCGCGAGCAAGCCCGCTCCCACAGGATTGAGTTCAGTCTGGAGATTTGCAAATGACCATCGCCACCGTTGCACTGGTTTCAATCGGCGCCCATCCTGCTTCAGGCCGCGCCCGTCGCGCCGAACAGGACGCCCGTGCTGTCGAACTGGGCCTGGAGCTGGCCGGTGACAGCCTGCATGTGCTGCACGCGGGTAACCCCCATGAACCGGCCTTGCGCGCCTATCTGGGCATGGGACTGGAGGAGCTTCATGTGCTGGAGCAACCCGACGGCGCCGATGCCGTGCCAGCGTTGCGCGATTACATCCGTGAAGCGGGCGTGCAACTGGTACTCACCGGCAGCCAGGCCGAAACCGGTGAGGGTTCGGGCATGCTGCCGTACCTGTTGGCCGAAGAGCTGGGCTGGCCGCTGCTGGTAGGCGTGGCGCAGATTGAATCTATCCACAATGGCGTGGCCCAGGTGCTGCAAGCCTTGCCCCGGGGGCAGCGGCGCAGGCTGCAAGTGCGACTGCCATTTATGGTTACTGTGGATAACGCTGCTCCCAAGGCGCGCCAAAGCGCCTACGGCCCGGCTACAAGGGGGCTGGTCAGTGCCGAAGTGGTTGAAATCGTTGCCGATGAGTTATCCACAACCGGCGTATTGCAACCTGCCCGACCACGGCCCAAGCGCTTGAAGGTGATAAGGGCCAAAAGTGGTGCAGATCGCATGAAAGCAGCTACCGCCAAGGCGGCTGGGGGTTCCGGGCAAGTTCACAAAGGGCTCAGTGCTCAAGCGGGAGCCGAGGTGATTCTCAAGCTCCTGATCGAAGAAGGCGTTGTGCGCTAGCGTTTGCGGCCGGAACCTGAGCCAGCGACATCATTTGTATTTGCGCTCGCCGCCAGATGCAAATATGGCCTGAGATTTACGGGCGTCAGCCTGGAGTCTTTGCTCGCGCTGGCTGACTAACTGCCCGTAGTACCCCTTGACGCGAAGGGCGTAACGATTGCGCAGATGTTCACGATTTGGCTTTGTTCCGGCGTTATAGGCGCCCACGGCGTCCCAGCTGTAACCCAGTTGTTTGACAAATTTGGCGAGGATCCAGGCACCGGCCATGACACTGGTGCAGGGTTGAGTCTGTAGTTGATATTCACTAATGCCAAAAGTGGCAAGGTGTTTCAAATGGCGACTGTTGACTTGCATCAAGCCTATATCGTAAGTCCCGTCTTTATTGACGTTGCGTGCGGCCGGATTCATTTTCGATTCAACTTGGGCAATGGCATGTAACAGCAACGGATCAATGTCATAGCGGTTGCCTGCATCCTGCCAGCAATTAGCATGTGCGAAGGTCGGTGTTAGTCCCGCACATATGACAAGTATAATCAAAAATGAATGTTTCATATCAAGACCTCGCCGTTTCAGATAACGGATAAAGCAGGGGTGCCAATCTAATCGATAGATTGTTTTATCCTGTTGAATCTGCACGGTTTTATTGATAATTAATAAGGGATCCGCAGTGTTAAGTGTGGCGCGCAAGATCACAAAATTTTCACGTTTAAACTATAAGTATTGGCGGGTTTTAGGGGCGTGTTACCTGCAGTTTTTGTAGGTGGTTGAGTGCCTGTATAAACAGGGTAGCGAACAGGCTGCATAAAAATAAATATAGGACTTATTCGATTGATGGCAATTATCCTGCAATCAAAATTGGATCCATTGAAATGAACCGGCTAATAGTGAGTTGGTTATCTTTTTGTTGGGTTGTTCATTTTGTGAGTGTTTAGAGTTGTTTAATAGGGGGGAGGGGGCTTGCAGGCTGAAATTGATATAATGTTTGGCGTGATGCCAAATCTCTAAAAAGTCTAAGAAACGTGGCAGATGATGGTGATCGATCCAGTGTTTTTAACGTCTGATATCACTGCCTTCGCGAGCGAGTTTGCGGACAGCATTTTAGTAGGCAAGGTACTGCCAGACATCTGCGCAAAGTTACCCCGGGTTTCTGTGTGCCTGCCTGTGGGTAACCTGTCTGTATTTGCTTGCAGGGCCCGGCTGACGTGGCTCCTGCAGGTTTGTACAAAAAATGATCGCTGCCAGGAAATCACACTTGCAGAGCGCTTGCTTTGTTTACCCACAAACTCTGTTGGTGAAGGTGTGGATAAGTTGTTCGCTCTATCCTGCAGGCCTTTATATTAAAGGGCTCCAAGGTGCTGATCAAAAAATGTTCAATCCACGTTGGCATCGTCTTTTGATGGGATAAAACCAGCCAATACAAGGGCTAAGGGAGTTTTCAACAGGGTGGATAAAGTTGCGCACATATTCAGTTGGTCAAACTGTGGATAAGGTGGGTGTGGTTATCTGCAGGCCTTTAAAACCGTGGCTTGTGCAGGTTTGCACAAAAAATGTACAGATGTCTGCCCCGGTAGTGATCCATGACTTCCCCACAGTTGCTGTGGGTGTGCCTGTGGACAAGATGTTGGTGAAGGGCTGTAGCCCTTTGATTGCATGGGCTAGAGGGGAGTGGTTAAAAAACGATCATTAGCATGCAATACATGGACATAAATGAGGCCAGGGTTGTGTGTTGTTGACTTGAATCGGTTTGAGCTAAAAAGAGTCCTGTGCCCCCGTGGAGTAAAACGAATGAGCGTTTCATTTCGTCCAGCAGTGCGTGCCGATGCACGCGAAATTGCACGTCTTTTTCAGATATCGTCCGAAGGCTGCGCCGATTACATCTGGAGTCAGATGGCGCAGCCGGGTCAGCAACTACTGGACGTCGGGGAGATGCGTTATGCCCGTGCGGGGGTCATATTTTCGTATGAAAACTGCTGGATTGCCGAGGCCGAGGGCCAGGTGATCGGCATGATGCACAGCTTTGAGATGCGCGACGACCCGGATGCCCAGCCTGAGACTGACCCGGTGCTGGCACCTTATGCGGATATGGAAATCCCGGACACGCTGTATATCTCAAGCCTGGCTTTGCATAAGGGCTGGCGAAACCTCGGGTTGGGCGCCAGGTTCTTGCTGCATGCCAAGGCGCGTTGCGGCGAACTGGGGCTGACTGGTTTGAGCCTGATCGACTATGCGGCGAACACAGGTGCCCGTCGATTTTATGAGCGCCATGGTTTTGAGATCGTCAAAACCTGCCAGATAACGC
The DNA here is from genome assembly GCF_009600105.1 of Pseudomonas sp. FSL R10-0056. Classification (NCBI taxonomy): domain Bacteria; kingdom Pseudomonadati; phylum Pseudomonadota; class Gammaproteobacteria; order Pseudomonadales; family Pseudomonadaceae; genus Pseudomonas; species Pseudomonas sp. FSL R10-0056. The sequence goes on along the minus strand of NZ_WIWL01000237.1, from coordinate 39,504 downwards.
CCCACCCGCTGATCCGCGTAACGGGTGAGGCGTATTTGATGCATTGTCCACTTCCCAGTTAAACGCCCCCTGCGCAGATGCAGGTTTACTGGGCAACCACACCCTTGAGATACGCCGCAGGCGCCGCCCCCAGGTTGTTCAGCAGCCGCTCGCTGTACCAGTCGACAAAGTTGACCACGCCAAACTCGTAGGTTTGCGAGTACGGCCCTGGCTGGTAGGCGACCGAGTTGATGCCGCGCTGGTTTTCTTCAGCCAGCCGGCGATCCTGGTCGTTGGTGGCGTCCCAGACCTTGCGCATGCGCTCCACGTCGTAGTCCACGCCTTCTACCGCATCCTTGTGCACCAGCCATTTGGTGCTGACCACGGTTTCCTGCGCGCTGATCGGCCATACGGTAAATACGATGATATGGTCGCCCATGCAGTGGTTCCACGAGTGCGGCAAGTGCAGGATGCGCATTGAGCCCAGGTCCGGGTTTTTGATGCGCCCCATCAGTTTTGCACAGCCTTGCTTGCCGTCCAGGGTCATCGAGACCGTGCCCTTGAGCAGTGGCATGCGCACGATGCGGTTACGCAGGCCGAAGCTGGCGTGGGCATAAGGAATTTTCTCGGCGTCCCAGGCGGCTGCGGAGGCGGCGACGTGATCCTTGAACGCTTGATCGGCGCGCGGGTCGGTGACGTCGTCCCATTCGAGCAGGGTCTTGAGCAACTCAGGGTGCGACGCGTTGCAGTGGTAGCACTCGCGGTTATTTTCCAGTACCAGTTTCCAGTTGGCCTTTTCCACCAGGGTGGTTTGAATCGCCACCTTGGTGTTTTCCATGTCGTAAGGTTCCATATAGTGGTTCAGTGTGGCGAGGAACTCATCGATGGCGGGAGGGTTCTCGGCCAGGCTGATAAAGATATAGCCGCCCGCGGTTTTGACGTTCACCGGCTTGAGGCCGTATTGCTTCATGTCGAAGTCCGCACCCATCTCGGTGCCGGCAAACAACAGGCGCCCGTCCAGCTCATAGGTCCACTGGTGGTAATGACACACCAGTTTGGCGACCTTGCCTTTTTCGCTGGTGCACAGTCGTGAACCACGATGGCGGCACACGTTATGAAAGGCATGCACCTGACCTTCTGCGCCGCGAATCACGATAATCGGGTTCTTGCCCACCTGCAGGGTCAGGAAGTTGCCCTTGGCCGGTATCTCGCAAGTCATGCCTGCAATCAGCCACTCCTTCTGGAAGATCTCCTGCATATCGATTTCGAACAGGCGCTCGTCGTTATAAAACGGCTGTGGCAGCGAAAATGTCCGCTCGCGGTTCTGCAGCATCTCGGCGGTGGCCTTGCGTGCGGGTTCCAGTGGATCGCCCAGGCTCAAGTTTGCGGTGACGTCCATCGTTGTAGTCCTCATGGCCATCGGATGTGGCCTAAAAATGGCTGATCAGGGGTTCGACGCAAGGCAAAGCAATACAAGTGGTAGTGGCGCTGAGTGTGCGTTCGAAGTGCGCCGCAGCCATATCTACGGGCGACATGGCCCAATCTGTTCCCGACGCTGAAGGTGCTGTTTTCAGGGGCTGGTCGCGATAAGTATGTGGATGTCGCGAATGGATAAATGGCCGCTTCGGGGCATGCGCAGAATCGCCAGCAAGAGGCCGGCTGTCGGCCGTGGAGAAGCGCATGTCCAATAGCTTTCTGAACCCGGTAACCACCCAGACCTGGGCCAATGGCCGACACATCGTGCGATGCGTCAAAGTGATTCAGGAAACCTGGGATGTGCGCACCTTCTGTTTTATGGCCGACCAGCCGATCCTGTTCTTTTTCAAACCGGGGCAATTCGTGACCCTGGAGCTGGAAATCGACGGTGACCCGGTGATGCGCTCGTACACTATTTCCAGCTCACCCTCGGTGCCGTACAGCTTTTCGGTGACCATCAAGCGGGTGCCCGGTGGCCGGGTCTCCAACTGGCTGCACGACACCTTGAGCGAAGGCCAGGAACTGGCCGTGCACGGGCCGGTGGGACTGTTTAACGCCATCGACGCGCCGAGCCCCAAAGTGCTCTATCTGAGCGGCGGTGTCGGTATAACCCCGGTAATGTCGATGGCACGCTGGTTTTACGACACCAACGCCAATGTCGACATGGTGTTTATCCACAGCGCCCGCTCGCCCAAGGACATTATTTATCACCGCGAGCTGGAGCATATGGCCTCGCGTATCGACAACTTCAGCCTGCACCTGATCTGCGAGAAGCACGGGCTGGGCGAACCCTGGGCCGGGTATCGCGGTTATCTGAATCATAAGATGCTCGACCTGATGGCCCCCGACTTCATGGAGCGCGAGGTGTTTTGCTGCGGGCCGACGCCTTACATGAACGCGGTCAAGCGCCTGCTGGAAAGCAACGGTTTTGACATGAGCCGTTACCACGAAGAATCCTTTGGCGCGACGCCGCCTGAAGTGCGGGCTGAAGCGGTAGAACAGGCCGAGCAGGCGGCGGACGCACCGGAGCTGGACGTGGCGGACTTGAACCAGGTGGAATTCACCGCGTCCGGCAAGAGCATTCGTGTGGGACCAGCCGAGACCGTGCATGCGGCAGCGGCCAAACTCGGACTGATGATCCCCAAGGCTTGCGGCATGGGCATTTGCGGGACATGCAAGGTGTTGAAACTGGGGGGGGAGGTGGACATGGAGCACAACGGCGGCATTACCGACGAAGATGTGGCCGAGGGTTATATCCTGTCGTGCTGCAGCGTACCGAAAGGGGATGTGCGGATTGAGTTTTGACGGGCTTTCGTGGCTCCAGAACCCTGGCAGGGAACAAAGGTTGCAAACCACAGTCTTTAGGGGTCTGAAAGCAAGGTTGCCGCTAGCTTAGCCGCTGACTTTTCTTTATCGTACGCGCCCTTCGAAACTGCTTGAGAACATCACCATGATTGAGTCATCCCTTAGCAAACTGGAACAACTGGTCAGCGACCTGGTACAGCAAAAACAAGAACTGCTGGATGCCAACGAGCAACTGAACACCGAACTGGCCCAGGCCCGTGACGAGAACGAAAGCCTGCAACTGACCCTGATGGAACAGGAAGAAAAGCAAGGCGCGACCGCAGCCCGCATCCAGGCACTGGTTGAGCGCGCGAGCCCTGTCAGCGCATGAGCCTTGACAGAGACGGAGTAAATGTCGTCTCGATTTTGGGTAACGACTACACGATCAAGGCGCCGGAGGGGGAGCAGAAAACCCTGATGGCGGCCACGGTCATGTTGAAAGCCGCCCTGGCCGAAACGAAAAGAAAGTACCCGAGCCTGATCGGGGACAAGCTGCTGGTGCTGGCAGCACTGAATCTGTGTTCAAAACAGATTGAGTTGCAACTGAGCCACAAACAGGAACTCGACCGTTATCAAGAGCAAGTCAGCGCCACGGTCGATGTGATTGAGCGAACCCTGGGGCAATCCTGACGGTTCGCAAACCAATCACCCCCTGTGGGAGCGGGCTTGCTCGCGATTCAGGCAACGCGGTTTGTCTGCACGACCGCGCTGATGCCATCGCGAGCAAGCCCGCTCCCACAGTGTTATTGATGTTACGTGCGCTTTAAGCGGACATCACTTCGCGAATATCCGCCGCAAGTTCCCGCACCCGTGCTTCCTCGGTATCCCACGAGCACATGAAGCGTGCGCCGCCCTTGCCGATAAAGGTATAGAAGCGCCAGCCCCTGGCGGTCAGTGCCGCTACGGCCGGTTCCGACAGTTGCAGGAACACGCCATTGGCTTCCACCGGAAACATCAGCTCGACCCCCGGAATGTCACTCACCAGCTGACTCAGCAACTGCGCGCAGTGGTTGGCATGGCGCGAGTGTTTGAGCCAGGCGTCGTTTTCCAGCAGGCCCACCCACGGCGCAGACAGAAAGCGCATTTTCGAAGCCAGTTGCCCGGCCTGTTTGCAGCGGTAGTCAAAATCCACTGACAAGGCATGGTCGAAAAACAGAATCGCCTCGCCCACCGCCATACCGTTCTTGGTGCCGCCAAAGCACAGCACATCCACCCCGGCTTTCCAGCTCAGTTCGGCGGGCGTGCAGCCCAGAAATGCGCAGGCATTGGAGAACCGCGCGCCGTCCATGTGCAACAACAGGCCCAACTCCTTGCAGGTGTCGCTGATCGCGCGGATTTCTTCAGGGCGGTACACGCTGCCGACTTCAGTGGCCTGGGTGATGGTGACCACCCGCGGTTTTGGATAGTGGATATCTTTGCGCTTGAGGGCGATCTCGCGGATTGACTCGGGGGTGATCTTGCCGTTTTCAGTGCGGGCGATCAGCAGCTTGGAGCCGTTGGAAAAAAATTCCGGAGCGCCACATTCGTCCGTCTCGACGTGGGCGGTCTCGGAGCAGATCACGCTGTGAAAGCTCTGGCACAGGGACGACAGCGCCAGGGAGTTGGCCGCCGTGCCGTTAAAGGCGAAATACACTTCGCAGTCGGTTTCGAACAGTTTGCGAAAATCGTTCGAGGCGCGCAGCGTCCATTCGTCGTCGCCGTAAGAGCGCTGGTGGCCGTGGTTGGCTTTTTCCATGGCGGACCAGACTTCAGGGCAGATACCGGAGTAGTTGTCGCTGGCGAATTGTTGGCTCTTGTCAGTCATTTCCCGGTTCCATGGTCGAATAGTGTTGTGCACTTTATCCAAGAATCTGGCAGGTGCACAGGCGCGACTTAAAGTGCGGAAATGCCCTACAAAAGAATAACCCAAAGGCCTGTAACAAAATGTGGGAGCGGGCTTGCCCGCGATGGCATCTCCCGGTTTCGCCAGACAAACCTCGCAGCCAGTATCGCGAGCAAGCCCGCTCCCACAGGGTTATGGGAAACCATGTCGTAAACGCACCATTGCGTGGCGTCCATGGGCATTTGGTCTGCCTGCGCCAGCTCTACCATCTGGCTCAAAGGGCATTAGCCCCACCGAGACCAAAAGGCGCGCTGGCGCTGGGAGAACGCGATGTTCAGCAAGCAGGATCAGATCCAGGGTTACGATGACGCCTTGTTGGCGGCCATGAATGCTGAAGATCAGCGCCAGGAAGATCACATCGAACTGATCGCCTCCGAAAACTACACCAGCCAGCGGGTGATGGAAGCCCAGGGCAGCGGTCTGACCAACAAGTACGCCGAAGGCTACCCAGGCAAACGCTATTACGGCGGCTGCGAACATGTGGACAAAGTTGAGCAGTTGGCCATCGACCGCGCCAAACAGTTGTTCGGCGCCGATTACGCCAACGTGCAGCCGCATTCCGGCAGCCAGGCCAACGCAGCCGTCTACCTGGCATTGCTCAACGCCGGTGACACCGTGCTGGGCATGAGCCTGGCCCATGGCGGTCACTTGACCCATGGGGCCAGCGTCAGTTTTTCGGGCAAGCTGTACAACGCCGTGCAGTACGGCATCGACACCAGCACCGGCTTGATCGACTACGACGAAGTCGAGCGTCTGGCTGTTGAACATCAACCCAAAATGATCATTGCCGGGTTCTCGGCCTACTCAAAATTTCTCGACTTCCCACGCTTTCGTCAGATTGCAGACAAGGTGGGAGCCTACCTGTTTGTCGACATGGCCCACGTTGCCGGTCTGGTCGCTGCCGGGTTGTACCCCAACCCGCTGCCGTATGCCGATGTGGTGACCACCACCACCCACAAAACCCTGCGCGGCCCCCGTGGCGGCCTGATTCTGGCCAAGGCCAACGAAGCCCTGGAAAAGAAACTCAATTCGGCGGTGTTCCCCGGCGGTCAGGGCGGGCCCTTGATGCACGTGATCGCGGCCAAGGCAGTGTGCTTCAAGGAAGCGCTGGAACCGGGTTTCAAAACCTATCAAAAGCAGGTCATCGACAACGCCCAAGCCATGGCCGAGGTGTTTATCAAGCGTGGCTATGACGTGGTCTCGGGTGGTACCGACAATCATCTGTTCCTGCTCAGCCTGATCCGCCAGGGCCTGACCGGCAAGGACGCCGACGCCGCCCTGGGCCGCGCCCATATCACGGTCAACAAGAATGCCGTGCCTAACGACCCGCAATCACCGTTTGTGACCTCGGGCCTGCGTATCGGCACCCCGGCGGTGACCACCCGTGGTTTCAAAGTGGCGCAATGCACGGAGCTGGCAGGCTGGATCTGCGACGTTCTCGATCACCTCGGCGATGCCGATATCGAGGCCGATGTGGCCCGCCAGGTGACTTCGCTGTGCCAAGACTTCCCGGTTTATCGCTGAGCGCGTTTTTGGAGTAGATCCTATGCAACGGTATTCAGGCTTCGGCCTCTTCAAGCACTCCCTCAGCCACCACGAAAACTGGCAGAAGATGTGGCGCACGCCGACCCCGAAAAAGGTCTATGACGTGGTCATCGTCGGCGGCGGCGGCCATGGTCTGGCAACTGCTTACTATCTGGCCAAGGAACACGGCATCACCAACGTGGCCGTGGTTGAAAAAGGCTGGTTGGGTGGCGGCAACACGGCACGCAACACCACCATCGTGCGCTCCAACTATTTGTGGGACGAGTCGGCGCACCTGTACGAACACGCGATGAAGCTATGGGAAGGTTTGTCCCAGGACTTGAACTACAACGTGATGTTCTCCCAGCGCGGCGTCTATAACCTGTGCCACACCCTGCAGGACATGCGTGACTCCGAGCGTCGGGTCAGCGCCAACCGCCTCAATGGTGTGGACGGTGAACTGCTCAACGGCAAACAAGTAGCGGACGAGATTCCCTACCTCGATTGCTCGAAGAACACCCGCTACCCGATCATCGGCGCCACCGTACAACGGCGTGGCGGCGTGGCCCGCCATGATGCCGTGGCCTGGGGCTTTGCCCGTGCCGCCGATGCTCTGGGCGTAGACCTGATCCAGCAAACCGAAGTGCTCGGCTTTCGCAAGGAAAACGGCGTGTGCATCGGCGTCGAAACCAGCAAGGGCTTTATCGGCGCCAAGCGCGTTGGTGTGGTCACGGCTGGCAACTCGGGGCATATGGCGCGTCAGGCCGGCTTTCGCCTGCCGATCGAATCCCACCCGCTGCAAGCGCTGGTGTCGGAGCCGATCAAGCCGATTATCGACAGCGTGATCATGTCCAACGCCGTACACGGCTATATCAGCCAGTCCGACAAGGGCGACCTGGTGATCGGCGCGGGTATCGACGGCTGGGTCGGCTACGGCCAGCGCGGTTCGTACCCGGTGATCGAGCACACGATCCAGGCGATTGTGGAAATGTTCCCTGTGTTGTCCCGCGTGCGCATGAACCGTCAGTGGGGCGGCATCGTCGACACCACACCCGACGCCTGCCCGATCATCTCGAAAACCCCGGTGCCCAATCTGTTCTTTAACTGCGGCTGGGGCACGGGTGGATTCAAGGCCACGCCGGGTTCGGGCAACGTGTTTGCTGCCAGCCTGGCCAAGGGCGAGATGCACCCGCTGGCCGCGCCGTTTTCCATTGACCGGTTCCACACCGGTGCCCTGATCGACGAACACGGCGCTGCCGCTGTCGCCCACTAACAGGAGAAATACCCATGTTGCATATCTTCTGTCCCCATTGCGGCGAGCTTCGCTCCGAAGAGGAATTCCACGCCAGCGGCCAGGCGCATATCCCGCGCCCGCTCGACCCTGGCAGTTGCACCGACGCAGAATGGGGCGACTACCTGTTCTTTCGCGACAACCCCCGTGGCCTGCACCACGAACTGTGGAACCACGTCGCCGGTTGCCGGCAGTTTTTCAATGCCACGCGCAATACCGTGACCTACGAAATTCTTGAAACCTACCTGATCGGCAGCAAGCCGCAGTTCACTGAGCAGGCAGTACCTGCGGCCACCACGGCCACCCGCGAGCTGGGAGAAAAAGTATGAGCCAGACCCATCGCTTGCCCAATGGCGGCCGCGTTGACCGCACCAAGGTGCTGAGCTTCACATTCAACGGTCAACAATACAAAGGCTACGAGGGCGACAGCCTGGCGGCCGCTTTGCTGGCCAACGGCGTTGACGTGATTGGCCGCAGTTTCAAATATTCCCGGCCCCGAGGCATCTACGCTGCCGGTGCCGAAGAGCCCAACGCGGTGTTGCAGATCGGTGCCACCGAGGCCACGCAAATCCCCAACGTGCGCGCCACGCAGCAGGCTTTGTACCAGGGCCTGGTGGCCACCAGCACCAACGGCTGGCCCAACGTCAACAATGATGTGATGGGCATCCTCGGCAAGGTCGGCGGCAAGCTGATGCCGCCGGGCTTTTACTACAAAACTTTTATGTACCCGCAGTCGTTCTGGATGACTTACGAGAAGTACATCCGCAAAGCCGCAGGCCTGGGTCGCTCGCCGACCCAGAACGATCCCGACACCTACGACTATATGAACCACCACTGCGACGTGCTGATTGTCGGCGCAGGCCCTGCAGGTCTGGCCGCAGCACTGGCAGCAGCGCGCAGCGGTGCGCGGGTAATCATCGCCGATGAACAGGAAGAATTCGGCGGCAGCCTGCTCGACAGCCGCGAAAGCCTGGACGGCAAACCGGCCATGGAGTGGGTGGCCAAGGTGATCGCCGAACTCAAGACGCTACCCGACGTGATCCTGTTGCCCCGCGCGACGGTGAACGGCTATCACGACCACAACTTCCTGACTATTCACGAACGTATCACCGACCACCTCGGCGATCGCGCCCCTATCGGTCAGGTACGCCAGCGTATCCACCGGGTCCGGGCCAAGCGCGTGGTATTGGCCACCGGTGCCTGCGAGCGGCCGTTGGTGTACGGCAACAACGACGTACCGGGCAATATGCTCGCCGGAGCCGTGTCCACCTATGTGCGCCGCTATGGTGTGGCGCCGGGCAAAAAACTGGTGCTCAGTACCAACAACGATCATGCCTACCGCGTAGCCCTGGACTGGCTCGACGCCGGCCAGCAAGTGGTTGCTGTTGCCGATGCACGCAGCAACCCCCGTGGTGCGCTGGTCGAAGAAGCTCGGGCCAAAGGCATTCGCATCCTCACCGGGAGTGCGGTGATCGAAGCCCGTGGCAGCAAGCATGTAACGGGTGCACGAGTGGCGGCGATCGACGTCAAGGCTCTCAGCGTTGCCAGCCCCGGCGAGTGGCTGGAGTGCGATTTGCTGGCCACTTCGGGCGGCTACAGCCCGGTGGTTCACTTGGCCTCGCACCTGGGCGGCAAGCCGACCTGGCGTGAAGATATTCTCGGTTTCGTCCCCGGCGAAGCACCGCAAAAGCGCGTATGTGTGGGCGGTATCAATGGTGTCTACCCGCTGGGCGACAGCCTGGCCGATGGTTTTGAGGGCGGCGCACGTGCGGCCAGCGAAGCCGGTTTCAAGGCCGTGGAAGGGGTGTTGCCCAAAGCCCTGAATCAGCTGCAGGAACCGACCCTGGCGCTGTTCCATGTGCCCCACGAAAAAGGTACGGCGCGGGCACCGAAGCAATTTGTCGACCTGCAAAACGACGTCACTGCTGCGGCCATCGAACTGGCGACCCGTGAAGGGTTCGAGTCGGTTGAGCACGTCAAACGCTATACCGCGCTGGGCTTCGGCACGGATCAAGGCAAGTTGGGCAACGTCAACGGCCTGGCCATTGCCGCCCGCTCGCTGAACGTGACCATCCCGCAGATGGGCACCACCATGTTCCGCCCCAACTACACGCCGGTGACCTTCGGCGCGGTGGCGGGGCGCCATTGCGGGCATATTTTCGAGCCGGTGCGCTACACCGCGCTGCAAGCCTGGCACGTCAAGCAAGGCGCTGAATTTGAAGACGTCGGCCAGTGGAAACGGCCGTGGTACTTCCCGCGTAACGGCGAAGACATGCATGCGGCGGTCAAGCGCGAATGCAAAGCGGTGCGTGACAGCGTCGGCATTCTCGATGCCTCTACCCTGGGCAAGATCGACATCCAGGGCCCGGATGCCCGCGAGTTTCTCAACCGTATCTACACCAATGCCTGGACCAAACTTGATGTGGGCAAGGCCCGCTACGGGCTGATGTGCAAGGAAGACGGCATGGTCTTCGACGACGGCGTGACGGCCTGCCTGGCCGACAATCATTTCGTCATGACCACCACTACCGGCGGCGCGGCCCGTGTGTTGCAGTGGCTGGAAATTTACCAGCAGACCGAATGGCCCGAGCTGAAGGTCTACTTCACCTCGGTCACCGACCACTACGCGACCCTGACCTTGTCCGGCCCCAATAGCCGCAAGTTGCTGAGCGAAGTGACCGACATTGATCTGGATCGCGAGGCGTTCCCGTTCATGACCTGGAAAGAAGGCCTGGTGGGCGGTGTGCCGGCGCGGGTGTTCCGTATCTCGTTTACCGGCGAGCTGTCCTACGAGGTCAATATCCAGGCTGACTACGCCATGGGCGTGCTGGAAAAAATCGTCGAGGCGGGCAAGCAGTACAACCTCACCCCTTATGGCACCGAGACCATGCACGTGTTGCGGGCCGAGAAGGGCTTCATCATCGTTGGTCAGGATACTGACGGTTCCATGACCCCCGACGACCTGAACATGGGCTGGTGCGTGGGCCGCACCAAACCATTCTCGTGGATCGGCTGGCGCGGCATGAACCGTGAAGACTGCGTACGTGACCAGCGCAAGCAACTGGTGGGGCTCAAGCCCATCAACCCGACCCAATGGCTGCCCGAAGGCGCGCAACTGGTGTTCGATGCCAAGCAGTCGATCCCGATGACCATGGTCGGCCACGTGACGTCGAGTTATGCCCACAACTCACTGGGTTATTCATTTGCCATGGGTGTGGTCAAGGGCGGCTTGAAGCGTATCGGCGAACGGGTGTTCTCGCCCCAGGTCGACGGCAGCGTGATCGAGGCTGAAATTGTGTCTTCGGTGTTCTTCGACCCGAAAGGCGACCGGCAGAATATTTGAATGGGTGATCTCATGACCACAGCCAACGTATACCAACAGCGCCCGGAGTCGGGCGCCAAAGCCGAATCCTCGCTGCACCATGCCAGCCTGGCCGGCCTGATCGGCAAGGGCCGGAAAAACCCTGGCGTGACCGTACGCGAGAAAAAACTGCTGGGCCACCTGACCCTGCGCGGTGACGCCAAAGACCCGGCCTTTGCCGAAGGCGTGCACAAGGCCCTGGGCCTGGAACTGCCCGTGGCCCTGAGCCTGGTGGCCAACGCTGATACCTCGCTGCAATGGATGGGGCCGGATGAGTGGCTGCTGATCGTCCCCGGTGGCCAGGAGTTCGCCGTGGAGCAAGCCCTGCGGGCGGCGCTGGCGGGGCTGCATATTTCGGTGGTCAACGTCAGTGGCGGGCAGCAGTTGCTGGAGCTTAGCGGGCCGAAGGTGCGCGAGGTGCTGATGAAGTCCACCAGTTATGACGTACACCCCGACAATTTCCCGGTGGGCAAGGCGGTGGGCACGGTCTTCGCCAAGTCGCAGCTGGTGATTCGTCATACCGGCGAAGACACCTGGGAACTGCTGATCCGCCGCAGTTTTTCGGATTACTGGTGGTTATGGTTGCAGGATGCGGCGGCTGAATACGGGTTGAGCGTGGAGGCGTAAACCCGCCTGCTGTCCCCTGTGGGAGCGGGCTTGCTCGCGATGGCAGCCCCTCGGTCAACCGGATGCACCGAGTTGTTTGCATCGCGGGCAAGCCCGCTCCCACACCTGTACGTGCGCATTCCAACAACAACCAAGGACTCCCGCCATGAGCCGCGCCCCCGACACCTGGATCCTGACCGCCGACTGCCCGAGCCTGCTGGGCACCGTCGACGCGGTGACGCGTTATCTGTTTGAGCACCGCTGCTACGTCACCGAACACCATTCCTTCGACGATCAGCGTTCGGCGCGTTTTTTTATCCGCGTTGAGTTCCGCCAGCCCGACGGCTTCGATGAACATGAATTTCGCGCCGGCCTGGCCGAGCGCGGCCAGGCCTTTGGCATGACGTTCGAACTGACGCCGCCACACCATCGGCCCAAAGTGCTGATTATGGTGTCCAAGGCTGACCACTGCCTCAACGACCTGCTCTATCGCCAGCGCATTGGCCAGTTGTCGATGGACGTGGTGGCCGTGGTCTCCAATCACCCCGATCTGGAGCCTCTGGCGCAGTGGCACGGCATCCCCTACCACCACTTCGCCCTCGACCCGGCCAACAAGCCCGCGCAGGAGGCCAAGGTTTGGCAGGTGATCGAAGACACCGGCGCCGAGCTGGTGATCCTCGCCCGCTATATGCAAGTGCTGTCCCCCGAGCTGTGTCGCAAGCTCGACGGCAAGGCGATCAATATTCACCACTCCCTGCTGCCCGGCTTCAAGGGCGCCAAGCCCTATCATCAGGCCTACGAGAAGGGCGTCAAACTGGTCGGTGCTACCGCCCATTACATCAACAACGACCTCGACGAAGGCCCGATCATTGCCCAGGGCGTCGAGGTGGTAGACCACAGCCACTACCCCGAAGACCTGATCGCCAAGGGCCGTGATATCGAAGCGCAAACCCTGGCGCGAGGCGTGGGCTATCACATTGAGCGGCGCGTTTTCCTAAATGGAGGTCGTACCGTGGTGCTGTGACCCCGCGCCACCTTCTAAGCTGCAAGCAGCAAGTTAATCCCGCCAATAACAACTAAGGGTGAATACGATGGCTGACAATCGCGGTGTGGTGTACCTGGGCAACGGCCAGGTTGAAGTGCAAAGCATTCCTTTCCCCAAGATGCAGAACCCTCAGGGCAAGCCCATCCACCACGGCGTAATCCTGCGGGTAGTGTCGACCAATATCTGCGGCTCCGACCAGCATATGGTGCGTGGCCGCACCACGGCGCAAACCGGGCTGGTGCTGGGTCATGAGATCACCGGCGAGGTGATCGAGGCCGGGCGTGATGTGGAACACCTGAAAGTCGGCGACCTGGTTTCGGTGCCGTTCAACGTGGCGTGCGGCCGCTGCCGCAGCTGCAAGGAACAGAACACCGGCGTGTGCCTGACCGTCAACCCGGCCCGTCCCGGCGGCGCATATGGTTACGTGGACATGGGCGACTGGGTTGGCGGTCAGGCTGAATATGTATTGGTGCCTTACGCCGATTTCAACCTGCTCAAGCTGCCGAATCGCGATGCGGCGATGGAAAAAATCCGCGACCTGACCTGCCTCTCCGACATCCTGCCCACCGGCTATCACGGCGCCGTCACTGCTGGCGTTGGCCCTGGCAGCACGGTGTATATCGCCGGTGCTGGCCCGGTGGGGCTGGCGGCTGCGGCTTCGGCGCGCTTGCTGGGTGCGGCGGTGGTGATTGTCGGTGACGTTAATCCGATTCGTCTGGCCCACGCCAAGGCGCAGGGTTTTGAAATTGCCGACCTGTCCAAAGATACGCCCCTGCACGAACAGATCGCCGAACTGCTGGGCGAGCCGGAAGTGGATTGTGCGGTGGATGCAGTGGGTTTTGAAGCTCGCGGGCACGGCCATGACGGGGTCAAGCATGAAGCACCGGCCACGGTGCTCAACTCGCTGATGGGCGTGGTGCGGGTGGCGGGCAAGATCGGCATTCCGGGCCTGTATGTGACCGAAGACCCGGGTGCGGTAGACGCGGCGGCGAAGAAGGGCAGCCTGAGCATCCGCTTCGGGTTGGGCTGGGCCAAGTCCCACAGCTTCCACACCGGGCAGACGCCAGTGATGAAATACAACCGCCAGCTGATGCAGGCGATCATGTGGGACCGAATCAAGATCGCTGACATCGTAGGTGTTGAAGTGATCAGCCTGGACGACGCGCCGCGGGGCTATGGCGAGTTCGATGCCGGTGTGCCGAAGAAGTTCGTGATCGACCCGCACCGGATGTTCAGCAAGGCATAAACACCAGCGCCAACCCTGTGGGAGCGGGCTTGCCCGCGATTGCAGCACCTCGGTTATTGAGATGTACCGAGTTGTCTGCATCGCGAGCAAGCCCGCTCCCACAACTGCGTGGATTGTTTTTACAGGCTGGCCAGCGGCCCCTGATACAGCACGGGGCCCGTCGGCTGACCGGTTGGCGAGCCGCCTTGCGGTTCCAGGCTCACGGCGAGCACCACCGGCACCCTGATGAGTTGCTGCTGACTTTGGCTAAGGGTTATGCGGCCATCGCCATCGCGGGGGATCAGTCCAAGGGACACCGGTTTGCCTTCAACCGGTATCGCCCACAGTTCCAGGCTGCTGCCCCCATCCACCGCCGACAGCTCCAGCGGTTTTACTTTCAGATAATCGCTGTGGGCCTCGATGCTCAGGCCGGGCTGCGCAGTGCCGCTGAGCAGGGTGGCTTTGTATTGCACGCTGTCGCGGTTGTAGAGCAGGCCGGCAGTCACGACGATCAGCAATGAGCAGGCAAGTGCACTCAAACGCAGCCAGTTCCAGAACGGACGCTTTGCCGGCACATGCAGGGTTTGCGGCTCGATACGGGCCACGATGGCCCGCCACACGCGATCCGGTACGGGTTGCTCGATCAGTGGCTCGGTCAGCAGGTTGAGGTGTTCCAGCCAGCGGGCCAGTTCGGCGCGCAGGAGCGCGTCGCCCTGCAGCAGGTGCTCAAAACGCCTGCGGGCCGTGGGCGGCATCAGCCCGATGGCGTAATCGGCGGTCAGCGCACGGCGTAACTCGGGTGTTTGATAGTTCATGATTCGAGGCACCTGCGCAGTCGCTGCATACCCCGGCGAATCCAGGATTTGACCGAACCGAGGGGTGCAGCCAGTTGCTGTGCCAGCTCGCTGGCGCTCAGCCCATGGAAGTAAGCGCTGGTGATGCTCTGGAGTTGCATGCCTTCGAGTTGTTCCAGGCACTGGTTGAGGGCGCAGGCTTCACGGGCGCTGCCCAGTTGGTCGAGGGCGCTGGGACTGTCATCGGCCACGTTGTCTTGCTGCTGGTCACTCAAGGGCAATTCACGGTGTTTGCGCAACTGGTCGATGGCCTGGTTGCGGGTGATGGTGATCATCCAGGTCAGCGGTGCCGACAAATGGGCTTCGTAACGTGAGGCGCTGTGCCAGATACGCACAAAACTTTCCTGCACCACATCCTCTGCCAGGTCGCGTCGGCCCATGCAGCGCAAGGCCACGCTGTACAAGCGCGGGGCCACGCTGCGGTAGAGGGTTTCAAAGGCGCGTCGATTACCCAATGAACATTGGGCCAACAGCTTTTCAAGGTAATCGGTATTGGCGGTTAAAATAGCTGTTCTCCCCTCAAAAAAAGCCAGGACTTCAGACCAGTTGTCGGTTGAGGGTAGTTCAGGGTATAGGGTTGTTCCAATCATGTGAGTTACCTCGCTGCTCTGTATACGCAGGCAAGGGCTCAGCGGATGCACTCGTTTTCAATTAAGATTACAGACCGTTTGACCCGATAGTGGCACTTGGGAACATCTGCCCGGTTTTTGGGTCTTACCCATAGTTTTACCGCTCCCTGGCGGGCGGCTTTTTGGTTCTAGAGGTTGAAGCGATGAAAAAGTTGAGCGGCGTGGCACTGGCAACATTGATGACCGTGGCAGCGAGCCCGGTGTTCGCAGGTTTCAGCCTGAGCGACGTAGCCAACGTGGCCGCGCAGGTTCAGGGTGGCAACGGTAATGGCGCCACCACGGACAAATCGGCCCAGGCCGTGCAGATGCTGACCAAGGTCAACGAGCTGGGCGTCAAGCCTGAGCAGGCAGCGGGCGGTATTGGCGCGATGTTGAGCCTGGCGAAAAACCAGCTGACCTCCAGCGACTACTCCGAACTGACCCAGCAAGTGCCGGGCGTGAACAAGCTGGCTGGCGCCGGTGCCCTGGGTCAGTTGAGCCAGTTGGGCGGCCTGCTGGGCAAATCCAGCGGTGTTTCCGAGACCGCGACCAGCGCTGTCAGCAACGTGGCCAACACTGACCAGCTGAACGCCGCATTCACGGCGCTGGGCATGCAGGACGGTATGGTTGCCAAGTTTGCTCCGGTACTGCTGGACTACTTCAAGGGCCAGAACGTCAGCACTTCGCTGCTGAGCAAGCTGGGCAGCGCCTGGGGCGTTTAAAGGCTAGCCGCGCTCGGCACGCAAGGTGCTGATACGCTGGTCTTTCAGGGTCCAGAGCTGGTTGACCCAGCTCTGGACCTGCTCACGAAACACCGGGTCGTTTTCGTAATCCCCCTGCCACAATGCCGGATCCAGTTCGCGGGTCTGTATATCGACAATCACCTTGGGCACCTGCCCGCTGATCAACTGCCAAAAGCCCGGAATCTTTGCCTGTGGATACACCACAGTCACGTCGAGCACGGCATCCAGCTGTTCGCCCATCGCCGCCAGCACAAACGCCACCCCGCCTGCCTTGGGCTTGAGCAGCCAGGTATAGGGTGAATGTTGTTGCGCGTGTTTGGCCGGGGTAAAGCGCGTGCCCTCGAGGTAATTGACGATCGTCACCGGCTGGCGCTTGAACAGTTCGCAGGCAGCCCGGGTGATCTTCAGGTCTTCGCCTTTGAGCTGCGGATGTTTGGCCAGAAAGGCCTTGGAATAGCGCTTCATGAACGGGTAGTCGAGCGCCCACCAGGCCAGGCCCAGAAAGGGGACCCAGATCAGTTCTTTTTTCAGGAAGAATTTGAAGAATGGCGTGCGCCGGTTCAGGCCCTGCATTAACGCGGGGATATCGACCCACGACTGGTGGTTGCTGATCACCAGATACGAGGTATCGCGGCTCAGACCTTCGGCGCCGCGAATATCCCATTGGGTGGGCAGGCACAGGGCAAAAATGCGTTTGTCGATTTCGGACCAGGTTTCGGCAATCCACATCACCGCCCGCGAATTGTAATCGCGCAGGCGCCCCGATGATGCCAGTTTGAGCAGGGCAAACAGCATCAACGGCCCGAACAGGATCAGGGTGTTGCACAGCAACAGCAGGGTAACCAGACAGCCGGTGAGCAGGCGGCGCATAAGCAACTCTTGAACGTTTAAGGACTGGCCATGATAAGCAGACTGGCGTAGAACGCCAAATCCATGGACCTTGTGGGAGCGAGCCTGCTCGCTCCCACACACCCAGTGTGAACCTACTGTGGATAAGTGGTCTAACTCTTACTTTTTCAAAGGAAATGCCTGCATGAAGTCTGTTCTTGCGTTGCTGTCTGTATTGGCGCTGCCGGTGATGGCCGCCGAGCCGACCCTTTACGGGCGTTACGAGTACATCAAATTGCCGGAAATCGGCGAGACCCTTAAAGCCAAGATGGACACGGGTGCCTTGACCGCGTCGCTGTCGGCCAAAAATATCCAGACCTTTACCCGTGACGGTGAAGAGTGGGTGCGCTTCCAGCTGGCCACCGAAGGTGCCAGCAGCAAAGTGTATGAACATAAGGTGGCGCGCATCAGCAAGATCAAAAGCCGCGCCGATGAAGATGAAGACCGGGAAACCCCCGAAAGCGCCAAGCGCCCGGTGGTCGATCTGGAAATGTGCCTGGGTGATGTCAAACGCACGGTGGAGGTCAACCTCACCGACCGGAGCAGCTTCAACTACCCGCTGTTGATTGGCGCCAAGGCACTGCGTGAGTTTGGTGCGGCGGTAAACCCGGCGCGGCGCTATACAGCGGACAAACCGGATTGCTGAGTGAGTGCTTGGCCCTCACCCCAGCCGCTTGATCGGGGTTGACGTGGATTTTGAATTCGCTGGAGATCGGCCCCCTCTCCCTTTGGGAGAGGGCTGGGGTGAGGGGCTTGCAGATTTTCAGGTTAGCCCGCCCAAGGCGCCTTGCGTGAGTTGTTCAGTGTGGTGAGATAGCTGTCGCCCCCCAACTGGCTCATCTGCTGACGAATCCACCCGGCGCGGCGGCTGACATAGGTGCTGGGGTGGCTTGCACTCCAGTTCAGCGGGCTGGGCAGTACGGCCGCCAGATAACTGGCCTGCTGGCGCGTAAGGTTTTTGGCACTCACGCCAAAGTGATGCTGCGCTGCGGCCTCGGCGCCGAACACGCCTTCATCCCACTCCGCACTATTGAGGTACACCTCAAGAATCCGCTGCTTGGGCCACAACACCTCGATCAACGCGGTAAACCAGGCTTCCAGGCCTTTGCGCAGCCAGCTGCGACCGGACCACAAAAACAGGTTCTTCGACACTTGCTGGCTCAGCGTACTGGCACCGCGCAGCGTTCCGCCTTGTTCGTTGTGGATCAGCGCAGCCCTGATCGCGCCGAAGTCAAAACCCCAGTGCTCGGGGAATTTCTGATCCTCACCTGCCATGACCGCAACTTTCAGTTCGTCGGATATTTCATCCCACGGCCGCCAACTGCGCTGCAGGTCAATCGGCTGGCCGTCAAGCCATGACTCGACCTTGCGTTCGACCATCAGCGCCGTGCCGGGAAGCGGCACCCAGCGAAAAACCAGCACCAGCAATGCGCTGCCCACTGCGAACCAGAGCAGGACCTTGAGAAAGCGATGAACAAGAAAACGCAGCATGGATGACTTGGCCGAACCCGTTGAGCGGGCCATTATACAGACCCTGCGCCATTCCATGATCCTGACTGGAGTAACCCCATGCTGCGCGTTTTTTTGATGCTGGCCGCATTCTTCGGCTTTACCGGTGTTGCTTTGGGTGCTTTCGCGGCCCATGGCCTTAAAGGCCGCCTGACTGAACAGTATCTGGCTATTTTTCATACAGGCGTGACCTACCAGTTGGTCCACACCCTGGCCCTGTTTGGCGTGGCCTTGCTGGCCACTCATCTGCCCGGGCGCCTGGTGACCTGGGCAGGTGTCTGTTTTGCTGTCGGCATTGTGCTGTTTTCCGGCAGCCTGTATGTGCTGACCATGACCGGCATCAGCAAGCTGGGGATCATCACGCCCTTCGGCGGCCTGGCATTTCTGGCCGGCTGGCTGTGTTTAGGGCTGGCCGCCTGGCGCCTGAGCTGAGCCTGCAAGATGAATGGCTTGGGTCGGCCTGACTGATCGGGCTAGAATGCTGGCCCCTTAAAATGAAGGCAGCGTCGCGCATGCTCATTCAGTTGAACGGTGAATCCTTTGAACTACCCGACGGCGAGACCGTCGCCGACTTGCTGGCCCGTCAGGAACTGACCGGCCGCAGGGTTGCGGTCGAGCTGAACCTGGACATTGTCCCGCGCAGCCAGCATGCCGAGACGGTACTCAAAGCCGGTGACCAGGTCGAAGTGGTGCATGCCATCGGTGGCGGCTAGGTTTTTGCCCTGCCCAACATGCTCGACCCGCAAGTGCACATAATTAAAGAGGATTCCCGATGAGCAACGTTCGCAGCGACAAGCCTTTTACCCTGGCCGGCCGTACCTACCAGTCGCGCCTGCTGGTGGGCACCGGCAAGTACCGTGACCTTGAAGAAACCCGCCTGGCCATTGAAGCCTCGGGTGCCGAGATCGTCACCGTCGCCGTACGCCGCACCAACATCGGTCAGAACCCGGGCGAGCCGAACCTGCTCGATGTGTTGCCGCCGGATCGCTACACCATCCTGCCCAACACTGCAGGCTGCTATGACGCGGTTGAAGCCGTACGTACCTGCCGCCTGGCCCGTGAACTGCTCGATGGCCACAAGCTGGTCAAGCTTGAAGTGCTGGCCGACCAGAAAACCCTGTTCCCCAACGTGATCGAAACCCTCAAGGCCGCCGAGATTCTGGTCAAGGACGGTTTCGACGTAATGGTGTACACCAGCGATGATCCGATCATTGCCCGCGAGCTGGAAGCCATGGGCTGTATTGCCGTGATGCCGCTGGCTGGCCTGATTGGCACCGGTCTGGGGATCTGCAATCCCTACAACCTGCGCATCATTCTTGAAGAAGCGAAAATTCCGGTACTGGTCGATGCGGGTGTGGGCACTGCCTCCGACGCGACCATCGCCATGGAAATGGGCTGCGAAGCGGTGCTGATGAACTCGGCCATCGCCAATGCCCAGCATCCGATCATCATGGCCGAAGCCATGAAACACGCCATTGTGGCGGGCCGCCTGGCGTACCTGGCCGGGCGCATGCCGAAAAAACTCTATGCCAGCGCCTCTTCGCCGCTGGATGGTCTGATCAAGTAAGAGCCACTGATGACTGAATCACTAGACACCCCAATCCCGGAAGAAGGCGACGATCGCCAACACCGTCGCATCAAGAGTTTTGTGATGCGCGCCGGGCGCATGACCGAAGGCCAGCAACGCGGCCTCGACCAAGGCACGCCGCTGTATGTACTGCCACTGGCTGACGCGCCGGTCGATTTCGACCAGGTGTTCGGTCGCTCTGCGCCGCGCACCCTGGAGATCGGTTTTGGCATGGGCCATTCCCTGCTGGAAATGGCAGCGGCTTCGCCTGAGCAGGACTTTATCGGCGTAGAGGTTCACCGTCCGGGTGTGGGCGCGCTGCTTAACGGCGTGTTGACCCAGGGCCTGACCAACTTGCGGGTATACGATTGCGATGCAATCGAAGTCCTGACCCGTTGCGTGGCAGACAACAGCCTGGATCGCCTGCTGCTGTTCTTCCCGGACCCTTGGCACAAGAGCCGTCACCACAAGCGCCGGATCGTGCAAGCGTCCTTCGCCGAACTGGTGCGCTCCAAGCTCAAGGTTGGCGGCGTGTTGCACATGGCTACCGACTGGGAACCGTATGCTGAATACATGCTGGAAGTGATGAACGTCGCGCCGGGTTACCGCAATCTGGCTGAAGACGGCAAGTGCGTGCCACGTCCGCCTGAGCGCCCGGTGACCAAGTTCGAACGCCGCGGCGAACGTCTTGGGCACGGTGTGTGGGATTTGAAGTTCGAAAAACTGGCTTAAGCGGTTTTTCAATCACCGGCCCCACCCTGCTTTGGGGTCGGTGAAGTTCGTACGAAATCTGTGGGAGCGGGCTTGCTCGCGATGGCATCACAGCGGTGAATCAGATGCACCGCGTAGCCTGTATCGCGAGCAAGCCCGCTCCCACACGATATCCTGGGTGTTCTTCAGCGCCGATCCGCCACCACCCCGATCAATACCAGCACCACCAACAGCACCGGTGCCAGGCTGTAGTTGTTGAACTGGCTCAACCCGCGTTCGACCCAGGGCGTGGCGTAGATCAGGGCCGCACCGCTGCCGATCAGGCAAAGCAGGGCCATCAGCGGCACGCGCAGGGCGCCCGCAATGCTGCCCAGACGTTGTTCGACCCAGCCCTTGAAGTCGGCACCGAACAGCACCAGTACACAGCCAATCAAGGCCAGAGCGATCTCCGAGAGGTGACTGCGGCTCCAGCGCGATACGTTGGCAAGCAGGTCGAGTACCAAGTCCATTCGATTTCCTTAGGTCAAAAAGTGCTGCAACAGGTCATTGAGAAACAGCTGGCCCCGGGCAGTTGCCGCCAGGCGTGACGGTTCGACCTGCAATAAGCCACTTTGTTCGGCTGCTTTGCGTCCAGTGCTCAAGCTGTCCAGTGGTAACCCCGTGCGTTGAGGGTAGAGCGCCGAGTCAACGCCGTCGGTCAGGCGCAAGGCGTTCATTAGAAACTCAAATGGCAGCTCTTCTGCTGTAAGAGCTTTCTCTCCTGCTTGAAAGGATTTAGCTGGATTCAGGTAGTCCTTTGGCAGACGAGTTTTCCAGGTGCGCACGATACGGCCATCAGGATGGCTCAGTTTGCCGTGGGCGCCAGCGCCGATGCCGATAAAGTCGCCGAAACTCCAGTAATTGAGATTGTGCCGCGCCGGCCGGCCGGGCTGGGCGTAGGCCGACACTTCGTACTGGGTGTAGCCGTGCTCGGCGAGCAGCGCTTGACCGGCTTCCTGAATGTCCCACAGGGTGTCGTCTTCCGGCAGCACGGGGGGCTGGTTCCAGAACACCGTGTTGGGCTCCAGGGTCAGCTGATACCACGACAGATGCGTCGGCTTGAGCGCAATAGCCTGGCGCAGGTCGCTCAGGGCGTCCTCCAGGGACTGATCGGGCAAGCCGTGCATCAGGTCCAGGTTGAAGTTGTCAAAGCCCGCCAGTCGCGCCATTGAGGCTGCACGCACAGCTTCATCGCCGTTGTGGATGCGACCCAGGGCCTGCAGCTTCTCTTGCTGGAAGCTCTGGATACCGATCGACAGGCGATTGATGCCCAGCTTGCGGTAAGCCACGAACTTTTCCTGCTCGAATGTGCCCGGGTTGGCTTCCAGGGTGATTTCGATATCACTGGCAAACGGGATGCGCGCTTCAACGCCTTTTAGCAGGCGCCCCAGAGCGTGTGCGCTGAACAGGCTCGGTGTGCCGCCGCCGAAGAAGATCGAGCTGAGCTCGCGACCATAAACAGCGTGCAGGTCCTGATCGAGGTCGGCCAGCAGCGCGTCGACGTATTCTTCTTCGGGCAGCACCGGGCTGGCGGTGTGGGAGTTGAAGTCGCAATACGGGCATTTGCGCACGCACCACGGAATATGGATATACAGCGACAGAGGGGGCAATTGGCTCAGCGGCGCGCGCGGCGCCTGCTGGGTAAAGCCAGCCGCGCCCAGATAGAGCGGCTGTGGAGGTGTGTCGTGGGTCATTTCAGGCCCAAACGCTGACGCAGCAAAACCATGGCGCGCGCACGGTGGCTCAGCTGGTTTTTCTCCGTGGGGCTGAGTTCGGCGCTGGAGCAGTTGCGCTCCGGTACCCAGAACAGCGGGTCATAGCCGAAACCGTGTTCGCCGCTGGCTGCAGGCAGGATGCGCCCGTGCCACAGGCCTTCACAGATGATCGGCAGCGGGTCGTCGGCGTGGCGTACCAGTGCCAGCACGCAGACAAACTGTGCACCGCGCTCTGCCTCGGGCACGTCTTTGAGGGCGTCGAGCAGCTTGGCGTTGTTGGCCGCGTCGCCTTTGCCGTCTGCATAACGTGCCGAATAAATGCCCGGCGCGCCGCCGAGAAAGTCCACGGCCAGCCCCGAGTCGTCGGCCAGTGCCGGCAAGCCCGAGAGGCGTGCGGCATTGCGGGCTTTAAGAATTGCGTTCTCAACAAACGACAAGCCGGTTTCTTCCGGCTCAACGCTGCTGAATTCTCCAATCGAGCGCAACTGCACCGACTCGCCGAGCATGGCCTGAAGTTCTTTGAGTTTGCCGGCGTTGTGGCTAGCCAGTACCAGTTGCGTGAGGTTCATCATTCGATTGGAGCGACCATTTGAGAAAATTGGATGGTTTCAGAGGTAGCGCCGCCTGCCTTCACATCCACTTTGAAGGTGAAGGTCTGCGGCCCGGCCACCGGGAACTGGGCCAGATAATTGATTTCGCCGTTCTTGCCCACCTGACGGAAGGTCAAGGGTATCGGCTTGGCATCGCCCGTCCGGACCGTGCCTTGAACGTTGGCGGCAATGTTCTTGCCGCCCTTGTTCAGGGTGATGTTGAGCACCGCATTGGTTTTGCTGCGGGTGACTTCAAATTCGTTGGCGATTTCCGGCGTCAGGAAAGTCGACGGGAACGCGTTGTAATACACCGTTGTGTCGCCAAACGTCTGTTGACGCTGGGCAGATGTGCCGTCACCGGCAAAAGCCTGCATGCCAAAACACATCGAAAGCAGTAGTAATCCAATACGACCCATTGTCACTCTCCTTAGAACTTGCTGGTTTAGACCGCGACCTGATGATCCTGAAGGCCGGGACTGCTGACACGATAAATGCCAATCTCGCCCAACAGGTTAGGCCATATCTTGCTCGCCCACCCGTGTCGGTGTTGTTGATCTACGGCAAGGCGGTTGATCACTTGTGCTTCGCGCTCGCGGCACAGCGCCTCGAAGTCTTCGAAAGTACAGAAGTGAATGTTCGGCGTGTTGTACCAGGTGTAAGGCAGGAATTCGGAGACCGGCATCCGCCCCTTGCTGGCCAGGTACCAGCGGCAACGCCAGTGGCCGAAGTTCGGAAAGGTGATGATGCACTGGCGACCGACGCGCAGCATTTCATCGAGGATCCGGTCGGGGTAGTGCACGGCTTGCAGCGCCTGGGTCATGACCACGATATCAAAGCTGTTGCTGGCGAAGTTGCCCAGGCCCTTGTCGAGGTCTTGCTCGATGACGTTGATGCCCTTGGCCACACATTCGGCAATGTTGTCCGGGTCGTTTTCCAGGCCGTAACCGGTGACTTGCTTGTTGTCGCGCAGCCAGCTCAGCAGTTCGCCATCACCACAACCAAGGTCGAGCACGCGGCTGCCGGCGGGGATCCAGTCTTGGATGATTTCCAGGTCGGCTCTCATGGCGTTCTCACAGTTCTATGCGGTTCATGTAATTGCTGAAGGCTTGCAGGTAGCGCGGAATCGGGATCAGAAAGGCGTCATGGCCTTGCGGAGCGTCGATTTCCAGGTAGCAGACGTCTTTTTTCGCGGCCATCAATGCATCCACCAGCTCCCGCGAGCGGGCCGGCGAGAAGCGCCAGTCGGTGGTGAACGACATCACGCAGAAGCGTGCCTTGGCCCCGGCAAAGGTTTTGGCCAGGTCGTCGTCAAAGTTGGCCGCCGGGTCGAAGTAGTCCAGCGCCTTGGTCATCAACAGGTAAGTGTTGGCGTCGAAACGCCCGGAGAACTCTTCGCCCTGATAACGCAGGTAGCTCTCGACCTGGAACTCGACGCTGTGGAAGTCGTAGTTGAGGTTTTCGTTCTTCAGGCCACGGCCGAATTTTTCGCCCATCGAGTCATCGGACAGGTAGGTGATATGCCCGACCATGCGTGCCAGCATCAGGCCGCGCTTGGGAATCACGCCTTTTTCCTGGAACGAACCGCCGTGGAACTCGGGGTCGGTAAGGATGGCCTGACGAGCGACTTCGTTGAACGCGATATTTTGCGCGGACAATTTGGGCGCCGAGGCAATCGCCAGGCAATGGCGCAGGCGATCAGGGTAACTGATGCTCCACTGCAGCGCCTGCATGCCACCCAGGCTGCCGCCGATCACGGCGGCCCATTGGCTGATGCCCAGCCTGTCCGCCAGGCGAGCCTGACTGTGGACCCAATCTTCAACGGTCAACACCGGGAACTCGGCGCCAAACGGCCGGCCGGTTTCAGGGTTCATGCTGCTTGGGCCGGTAGAACCGTTGCAGCCGCCCAGGTTGTTGAGGCTGACGACGAAGAACTTGTTGGTGTCGATTGGCTTGCCGGGACCGATGCAACTGTCCCACCAGCCGGGCTTGCGATCATCGGCGCTGTGGTAGCCCGCCGCGTGATGGTGCCCTGACAGTGCGTGACAGATGAGTACGGCGTTGCTGGCCGAGGCATTGAGGTGGCCGTAGGTTTCGTAGATCAGATCATAGGCAGGCAGTGAGCGACCGCAGGCTAGCGCCAGGGGCTCGTTGAAGTGCGCTGTTTGCGGCACGACCAGACCAACGGAATCGGGGGGAAAGGCAGCTGGCATCGACCCTGCTCTCATTTAAATGAGGCGTAAGTCTAATGAGCGGGGGGCGTAGCAGCAAGCAATGGTCTGGGCTGATTTTATGACCTGTAGCCAAACTCTGTGGGAGCGGGCTTGCTCGCGATTGCATCACCGCAGTTTGTCGACCGAGCGCGGTGCCAGTATCGCGAGCAAGCCCGCTCCCACAGGTTCAGGGCCTGGCCAGCCCCGGCAAGTCCGGCAGTTTTTTGGGTGCATGCAAGCGCACGCGTTTCTGCCGGTTAAGCTCGCCGCTCACCAGGCTGACCTGACTTTTGGCTATGCCGAACGCCTTGGCCAGAAAGGCCATCAGGTGGGCGTTGGCCTTGCCCTCTACCGGTGGGGCGGTGAGACGGATTTTCAGGCGGTCACCGTGCAGGCCGGCGAACTCGTCGCTGCTGGCCTTGGGTTGCAGGTGACAGTCGAGAATCAGGTCCTCGCCGTCCCAACGGTAGTAGCTCATCAGATCAGGCCGAACAAGATGACCGGCATGCCGACGTACATGGCCAATGGCGGGATCACGAAGCTCTGGATCAGCTGGATCACCATAAACGCCAGGATGGGCGAGATATCCAGGCCGCCCATGCTTGGCAGGAAGCGGCGGAACGGGGCCAGGGCAGGTTCGGTGATCTGGTTGACCAGTTCAGCGCCAGGGCTGGTGCTGCCGGGTGCCACCCACGACAGGATCACGCTGATGATCATGGCGAAGAAGAACACTTTCAAAAACAGCGCAGTCACGCCAATGATCGCCCAGAGCAGCAGGCCAAAGACGTTGAACGACATGTAGCTGAGCGTCAGGACCACGGCGAAGATCACCATCTGCACGATGATCGCCAGTACCAGCGATGACATGTCCAGGCCGAACAGGCTCGGGATCACCCGGCGCAGCGGCTTGAGCAGCGGCTGGGTGGCCTTGACGATGAACTGGCACAGCGGGTTGTAGAAGTTCGCCCGCACCAGTTGCAGGATAAACCGCAGCAGTACGATCAGCAGGTAGAGGCTACCCAGGGTTTGAATCACGAAAATGGCAGCGCCATTAAGTCCGGACATCATGTGCTCCTTTATTGACCCAGTTGTTCGGCCATTTCGGCCGAGCGGTGCGCGGCGGCACTCAATGCTTTTTCGACCGTGGCGGCAAAGCCGTCGGCCTGGAATGACTTGATCGCTGCTTCAGTAGTACCGGCAGGCGAGGTCACGCGGCGGCGCAGCTCGGCAGCATCGACATCGCTGGCCACGGCCATGTGCGCGGCACCCAGTGCAGTCTGCTCGGCAAGCTGCTTGGCCACGTCACGGGGCAGGCCGAGCTTGACGCCGGCATCGGTCATGGCTTCGATCAACAGGAAGAAGTACGCCGGGCCGCTGCCGGACACGGCAGTTACGGCATCGATCTGCGCTTCGCTGTCCACCCACACCACAATGCCCACGGCACTTAGCAGTTGTTCAGCTTGCTGGCGTTGCTCGGCGGTAACATCGGCGGTGGCAAACAGGCCACTTACGCCCTTGCCCAGCAGGGCCGGGGTGTTGGGCATGCAGCGTACCAGCGGCTGGTTGCCCAGCCAGTCAAGCAGGCTGGCGCAGGTAATGCCGGCGGCAATGGATACCAGCAATTGATGGGGCTTGAGGTGCGGGCGCAGGTCCTGGCACACGGCTTTCATGGCCTGTGGCTTGACCGCGATCACGATCACATCGGCGTCCTGAATGGCTTGCGCGTTATCGGCAAACAGTTCGATGCCATGCTCGGCGGCCACTTTGGCCCGCGTCTCGGCACCCGGATCGCTGGCGCGGATCTGTGCTGCATCCAGGCCTTTGGCCAACAGGCCGCCGATCAAGCTGGAAGCCATGTTGCCGGCGCCGATAAAGGCAATACGCATTTTGCTCATAACCGATCCTTATAAAAAATGAGACAGGCCGTTTCAGGCCTGGCCGTAGTCGCGGGCGCCAAATAATGCAGTGCCGATGCGTACCCAGGTGGCGCCTTGGGCAATCGCAGACTCCAGGTCATGGCTCATGCCCATTGAAAGCGTATCAAGGCCCATGTTCAGGCTTTCTTGCAATGTGCGTACTGTCGCAAAGGCTGCGTCCTGCTCGGCGCGGTCCTCCGTGGGCTCGGGTATCGCCATCAGGCCGCGCAGTTTCAAGCGTGGCAGGGCGCTGATGGCGGCCGCCAGCGCAGGAAGGTCTGCCGGTGTACAGCCCGACTTGCTGGCCTCACCGCTGACATTGACCTGAATGCAGATATTGAGCGGCGGCAGGTTTGCCGGGCGCTGTTCAGACAGGCGCTGGGCAATTTTGAGCCGGTCAACGGAATGCACCCACGCAAAATGCTCAGCGATGTCGCGCGTCTTGTTCGATTGAATGGGGCCGATGAAGTGCCAACACAAGGGCAGGTCGGCTAATTCGAGCTGTTTGGCGCGGGCTTCCTGCAGGTAGTTTTCGCCAAAGTCGCGAATGCCCGCGGCATGGGCTTCACGCAGCGCGCCAGCAGGTTTGGTCTTGCTGACAGCGAGTAGATGAATGCTTGTTACATCACGTTGCACAGCCAGTGCGGCTGCACGGATGCGCGCCTCAACCCGGGCAATGTTGCCTGCTATCGTGGACATTCGTGTAAGCCCGCTGTTGTGAAAGTCAGCGGCATTCTACTGGAATTGGGAGGGGGGATGGATATCGCTGACCTGGTTGGCATGCAGCCGCTGGAAGCGGCTGCATGATTTGCCTGCGCTTAGCGTTGCACAACCTGCAGCGCGCCTTTCTCTTTAGGCAGCACACGCTTGGCAACCACATAGTGGTTCTGCCAGTAAGGCTTTTGCAGCGTGTCGATAGTCACCGACTTGCCGCGACGCGGAGCGTGGATAAAGCGGTCGTTGCCCAGGTAGATGGCAACGTGGTTGACCTTGCGGCTCTTGATGTTGAAAAACAGCAAGTCGCCAGGCTTCAAGTCCTTGCGCTCGACCTTTTGGCCATGGCCGCTGGCCATTTCGCTGGAGGTGCGTGGCAAATCAACGGCGGCCACGTCATTAAAGGCGTATTTGACCAGCCCGCTGCAGTCGAACCCTTTACTTGGGCTGCTGCCGCCCCAACGATAAGGGGTGCCCAGCACGTTGACGGCGCGGCTCAGCACCGTGCTGCTCTGCTTGTTGGCGGCGGCCAGGGAAGCGGCCGCAATTTTGCCCGGGGCCTTGCGGTGGGCTTTACTGGAGGCAGGACGTGCTACGGTCTTGCTGGTAGAGGCAACATAAGGCGCACTCGCAGATGACTTTGCGGTGTAGCCGGTGAAGCCCGAAGGAAGGTGTTGCTCACGATTGGTGGCGTGGGCGGCCAGTGGCAATAATAGGCAAATGGTTAGCCATGTCTTGAATATAGGACGCATTCGGCAGGGCTCAATGGTTATAAACGCGAAACTTTATAACAGCTTTTTTGTCCTTTCTCAGGCCATTTGTCAGGTGGACTGTAGGGTCAATTTCCGTAACGATGATGGCAAATTGTCGCATGGCGAGGGTGCAGGTCAGGTAACACAAGGCTTTGCGCCAATTTCTGTAAGACACTTTTACCTTTTGCACGACAGTAAAAAAGTCACAAAAAACTTCACAATATTTTTCTATCAGCAGCAAAGAGGGCATTTATGAGCGGCTATCGAGACGATGTTCAGCGCGATACTCACAGCAAAGTGCTGGGCTATTTGCTGTGGATTTTTGGTTTCCTGGGCGCGCACCGCTTTTATTACGGCAAGCCGGTAACCGGGACGATCTGGTTTTTCACCCTGGGCTTGTTGGGTATTGGCTGGTTGATCGACTTGTTCCTGATCCCGAGCATGGACCGTGAAGCCGACTTGCGGTTTACCGCAGGTAATACTGACTACAGCGTGGCCTGGATTCTGCTGACGTTTCTGGGCGTCTTGGGCGTACATCGGATGTACATGGGCAAATGGATCACAGGGATCATTTACCTGTTCACCGGCGGTTTTTTCCTGATCGGCGTCCTGTATGACTTCTGGACTCTGAACGATCAGATTTCGATCAAGAACGCAGAGCGTCGTTAAGACACAAATCCTGCCTATGTGGGAGCGAGCCTGCTCGCGAATGATCTTCGCGAGCAGGCTCGCTCCCACGACTACAGGTTATTGGTAGCGCGTTAGCCTTCGTAACTGATCCGCCCATCTACCAGCGTGTAACGCACGGCACTCGGTAGGCAATGGCCGAGGAACGGGCAGTTGTCGCCTTTGGAGTGCCATTGTTCACCGACCAGGGTCGAGGCCGCCGGGTCAAACAGCACCAGGTCTGCCGCCGAACCCACTGCCAGCTTGCCGGCTGGCAGGCGCAAGGCGTCAGCCGGGCCAGCGCTCAGGCGGTTGAGCAGCGTCGGCAGGTCGAGCAAACCGTCTTCTACCAGTGTCATCGCCAGCGGCAGAAGCACTTCAACGCTGCTCATGCCCGGTTCGGTCGCGCCGAACGGTGCCAGTTTGGCATCGCGTTCGTGGGGCTGGTGATGGCTGGAGATGGCTTGCACCACGCCCGACTTCACAGCTTCGCGCAGGCCGTCACGGTCGGCGCGGGTGCGCAGTGGCGGTTGCACATGGTAAACGCTGGAAAAATCCACCAGTGCTTCGTCAGTCAGAATCAGCTGATACAACGCCACATCCGCAGTGACTTTCAGGCCACGAGCCTGGGCCTGAGCGATCAGGGCCACGCCACGGGCGCTGGTCAGCTGGCTGAAGTGTGCGCGCACGCCACTTTGCTCAACCAGCAGCAGATCGCGGGCCAGGGCTACGGTTTCGGCGGTTTCCGGAATGCCCGGCAAGCCTCGGAACGCAGCCATTGCACCGTCGTGGGCAATCCCGCCTTCGGCCAGATCACGGTCCTGGGAGTGGAAGATCACCGTCAGGTCGAACGTGGCGGCGTACTCCAGTGCCCGGCACAGAGTGCGGGTGTTGCTGAAGCTGTTGAGGCCGTTGCCAAATGCCACGCAGCCCGCGTCGCGCAGGGCGATCAGTTCGGCCAGTTGCTCGCCGTCCAGGCCTTTGCTCAATGCACCGATCGGGAACACCTTGCAGTTACCGGCTTCGCGGGCGCGGTCAAGGATCAGCTCGGCAACGGCCGAGGTGTCCAGCACCGGCTTGGTGTGCGGTGGGCAGCACAGGCTGGTGACGCCACCGGCCGCAGCCGCGCGGGTCTCGCTGGCGATGGTGCCTTTGCGGCTGTAGCCCGGTTCACGCAGGGCAACGTTGAGGTCAACCAGCCCGGGGGCGGCCACCAGGCCTTTGGCTTCGATGGTTTGCGTCGGGGTGAAACCGGCTGGCGCTGCGCCAATGGCAACGATCTTGCCGGCCTCCAGGTGCAGGTCAGTCACTTGATCCAGCTGGCTGGTCGGATCAATTACACGGGCGCCGAGAATGCTGAGCTTCACTGGGCGTTCTCCTGTTCGAATTGGCGCTGGGCGGTTTGCCCGCTCATGGTCATGGACAACACCGCCATGCGCACGGCAATGCCATAGGTCACCTGGTTGAGGATCACCGAGTGCGGGCCATCGGCCACCGCGGATTCAATCTCGACCCCCCGGTTGATCGGCCCCGGGTGCATCACGATGCAATCAGGCTTGGCCCCGGCCAGGCGGGCGGTGGTCAGGCCGAACAGGCGGTAGAACTCGCCTTCGCTCGGCAGCAGGCCACCGGACATGCGCTCGCGCTGCAGGCGCAGCATGATCACCACATCCACGTCTTTCAGGCCTTCGTTCATGTCGGTGTAGACCTTCACGCCGTACTGCTCGATGCCGATCGGCAACAGGGTCTTCGGCGCGATAACGCGAATGTCCTTACAACCCAGGGTCTTGAGGGCGATCATGTTCGAACGTGCCACCCGCGAGTGCAGGATGTCACCGACGATGGCCACCGACAGGTTTTCGAAGCCGCCCTTGTGCCGACGGATGGTCAGCATGTCGAGCATGCCCTGGGTCGGGTGGGCATGGCGGCCGTCGCCGCCGTTGATGATTGCCACCTGCGGGCACACGTGCTCGGCAATGAAGTGCGCGGCGCCGGAGTCACCGTGGCGCACCACAAACATGTCGGCGGCCATGGCTTCTAGGTTGCGCAGGGTGTCGAGCAGGGTTTCGCCCTTGCTCGCCGACGAGGTCGACACGTTCAGCGTAATCACGTCGGCCGACAGGCGCTGGGCGGCCATTTCAAAGGTGGTGCGGGTGCGGGTGGAGTTTTCGAAGAACACGTTGCACACGGTCTTGCCGCGCAACAACGGGACTTTTTTCACGGCTCGGGCGCCGACTTCAAGGAACGAGTCGGCGGTGTCGAGGATTTCTGTCAGCAGTTCACGGGGCAAACCGTCGAGCGACAGAAAGTGGCGCAGCTGGCCCTGATCATTGAGCTGCAGCGGGCGCTTGGCGTCTGTAGGCGTCATCGCAATGGTCTCTTAGAGGGCTAGGTCTTGAAGTTCGAGTGTCAGTGGCGCGGGGCCGGACAATTTTACCCGCTCGCTCGGCTTGAGCGACAAGGTCGCGCCCACCACATCCGGACGGATCGGCAGCTCGGCGGCGTCCAGGTCCAGCAGGCTGACCAGGGTCACGCTGGCCGGACGACCATAGTCGAACAGCTCGTTCAGCGCTGCGCGAATGGTCCGACCGCTCATCAGCACATCGTCGATCAGCACCAGGTGCTGGCCTTCAATTTCGAATGGCAATTCGGAAGGCCGCACTTGCGGGTGCAGGCCGTTCTGGCTGAAATCATCGCGGTAGAACGACACGTCCAGCGTGCCCAGCGGGGCCTCGCTGTTCAGCGCCTTGAGCAGCGCCTGGGCAACCCAGATGCCGCCGGTGCGGATACCGATGTAACGTGGTTCGGTGATACCGCGACGGGCCAGGTGGGCCTTGAGATCAAGGGCCATCTGGGAGATCAGTTCAGCGGGAACAGGCAGGATCATGGTGGCTCCTTAAAAGGCCCGCGCAGCAGAACGTGCGGCGGCGGGCGCAAACAATGAGGCGGGTCAATTGTACAAGCGCCGGGTCAGTCTTGAGAGTGCGCCGGGTTTTCGTCGAGCCAGCCTTGCAGCACCAGTTTGGCGGCGATGGCATCAACGGGGTTGTCGCGGTAGCTGCCGCGCTGGCCGCCCTGGGCCCGGCGCTCGCCCTTGGCCTCGAAGGTGGTCAGGCGTTCATCATGGGTAAAAACCGGCAAATTGAAGCGGCCATTCAGACGATTGGCAAATTTCTGCGCCCGGGCGCAGAAGTCGCTCGGGGTGCCGTCCATGTTCAGGGGCATGCCGACCACCATTGCGTCGGGCTGCCACTCCTTGATCAGCTTTTCGATTTCTTCCCACTTGGGGATGCCATTCTCGGCTTTCAGGTTGCACAGTTCGCGGGCCTGGCCAGTAATCATCTGGCCCACAGCCACGCCGATGGAGCGGGTGCCGTAGTCGAAGCCCAGCAGTAAACGAAGGCTGGCCATCAGCAATGGCCTGCTTGGGTGCTTAACAAATTGAGGTTCACTCCGAGGTGTTTGGCGGCTGCGTCGAGGCGCAGCTCGCTTGGGGTATCAAACAGGATATGAGCGGAATAGGGGCAGGTCAGCCAGGCGTTGTCGGCCAATTCGGCCTCCAGCTGGCCAGCATCCCAGCCGGCATAGCCCAGGCAGATCAGGCTGCGGTTCGGGCCGCGGCCGTCGGCAATGCTGAACAACACATCGGCAGAGGTACTCAGGGCCAGCCCGTCGTCGAGTTCGACTGTAGCGTCAAAGTTCATGCTGGCCGGATGCAGGACAAAGCCACGGTCGATCATGACAGGCCCGCCACCGAAGACCGGCACGTGCTGGCACAGGGGTGAAGAAAGTTTTTCCGGGCGCAACTGCTCAAGAACATCCGCCAGGTTCAGTTCCAGCGGACGGTTGATCATCAACCCCATGGCACCATTGGCCGTGTGCTCGACGATGTAGGTCAAGGAGTGGGCAAAGTTCGGGTCGGCCATATGGGGCATGGCGATCAGGAATTGATGCTTGAGGTAAGTCGGCGCGTGTTTTTTCATGAGTCTTAGTGTGGCGCTGGCAGCGTGAACTGACAAGTTTGCAGCTCAAGATTCCTGGGTCTTTGTGGGAGCGGGCTTGCTCGCGATACAGGCGGCGCGGTTTAACGTTAAAACGCAGCGATCCAATCGCGAGCAAGCCCGCTCCCACAGTAGTTCAGTTGCTGGACAGGCGGTCGCCTTCGGCGAATTTCCAGGTGCGGATGATCTCCAGCCGGTCGATGTCCGCCAGATCACCGGTAAAGGGGGCAAAAGGTGCCGCCAGGCGCACGATGCGTTGTGCCGCCTGGTCCAGCAGCGGCTGGCCCGACGATTCAAGCACCAACACTTCATGCAGCGAACCGTCGCGGTTGATCGACACCAGCAGGCGCAGTTTGCCGTAGATCTTTTCCCGGCGTGCCTGCTCGGGGTAGTTGAGGTTGCCGATGCGTTCAATCTTCTTGCGCCAGTCTTCTTTATACCAGGCGCCCTTGTCGCGCATGGTCGAAGCCGCGCTCATGCGGTAGATCTTCGGGCGCTTGGCGTACAGCTGCTGCTCGTTGGCCAGTTCGGCTTCGAGGCTGGAAATCTCGCTGGACAGCTGGGAACTGTCGAACGTTGGAATGCTGGCCTTGGGTGCCGCTTCGGTCTTGACCTTCTGCGGCTGGCTCGGGGCTTTTTTTGCCGTGGGCGCCACGGTAGTCACGGCGGCCTTGGGTGCGGCCTGGGTCTGTTCGGGTTTGGCGGCAGGCGGCGGGGTGACCTTCTTGACGCTGTTGTCCTGGAAAGGGGCGATTTCCGTCGTCTTGGGCACCGCTTTCTTGTCCAGCGTGCCGCTGCCCTGCTGGTTGTCCTGGGCTAAAAAGTCGGCTTTTTCCGGCGCTTTTTCGCTTTTGAACGTGGACAGGGTGATTTCCAGGGTTTTGCTGATCTGTTTGGGCGCTTCCATGTTGAACCCCACGCCGACGATCACTGCAATATGCAGCAGTGCCGCGACAAACAGGGTAAATCCGAGGCGATCGGCCGCACGCACGCCTTTATGGCCGAGTTCGGGGGGCAGGTCGTTGGGAGGTGTCATGGCAAAAAGACCAACATCGCGGGTTTCACGGGGTGCCCATGATAGCGCAATGTTGGTCTTTTATAGGGCTTGCAGATCAGCGTGCAGCGAGCTTGCGCTCTATCGCATCCATCAACAGGGCGCCGATATTGGTGCCGAACGCATTATCAATCTCGCGGATGCAGGTCGGGCTGGTAACGTTGATTTCAGTCAGGTGCTCACCGATTACGTCCAGACCTACAAATAGCAGACCCTTTTCACGCAGCGTCGGGCCGACCTGAGCTGCAATCCAGCGGTCCTTTTCGCTCAACGGGCGGGCTTCGCCACGACCGCCTGCGGCGAGGTTGCCGCGGGTCTCACCTTGCGCCGGAATACGCGCCAGGCAGTAATCTACCGGCTCGCCGTCAATCATCAGGATGCGTTTGTCGCCATCCTTGATCGCCGGCAAATAGCCCTGCGCCATGATCTGCTGAGTGCCGTTGTTGGTCAGGGTTTCGAGAATCACCGACAGGTTCGGGTCGCCCACTCGGTGGCGGAAAATCGAGGTGCCGCCCATGCCGTCCAGCGGTTTGAGGATCACGTCACCGTGCAAGGCAGCAAATTCACGCAGCACGTCGGCGCGGCGGCTGACCACGGTTGGCGGCGTGCATTGGGTGAACTGGGTGGCGAACAGTTTTTCGTTACAGTCGCGCAGGCTCTGCGGTTTGTTGACGATCAGTACGCCATCGCGCTCGGCCTGTTCCAGCAGGTAGGTGGAGTACACAAACTCCATGTCGAAGGGCGGGTCCTTGCGCATCAGGATCACGTCCAGATCGCTCAGGGCCGTGTCGGTCTCGGCGTCCAGCTCAAACCACTTTTGCGGGTTGGCGAACACCTTCAGCGGCTTCATGCGGGCCCGGGCCTTGCCTTCATTCAGGTAAAGGTCTTGCTGCTCCATGTAGAACAGGGTCCAGCCACGGTCCTGGGCTGCCAGCAACATGGCCAGCGAGCTGTCCTTTTTATAGGAGATGCCCGCAATGGGGTCCATGACAATCCCGACTCGAACGCTCATGGCAAATTCCTCAAATAAATAGTGGGCGCAAAGGCTTTGAAAAGTGGCGCCAGAGTGGCGCTGAGTGTGGCCCCGGTCAAGGAAAAACCGCCTGCTCCAGTCAGCCCGCAGCCCTTCGATAGATTGAAGGTCGTGACTGTGCTAAAAAGGCTCGCACAGTGCTTGCAGCCCTTGTCCATCAAGGAGTTGGGGTTTCAGGCCGTACAGTTGTAACAAAACGGGTCGCCTTGGCGATGGTAGAGCAGATATGGAAAAGCATTCCAGCGCCTTGAAGGTGATGGTGATCGACGATTCGAAAACCATTCGCCGCACCGCCGAAACACTCTTGAAAAACGTGGGCTGCGAGGTGATTACCGCCATCGATGGCTTTGATGCGCTGGCCAAGATTGTCGACCACCACCCGCACATTATCTTTGTCGACATCATGATGCCGCGCCTGGATGGCTATCAGACCTGCGCCCTGATCAAGAGCAACCGGGCTTTCAAGTCGATCCCGGTGATCATGTTGTCGTCCAAGGACGGTCTGTTCGACAAGGCCAAGGGGCGGATTGTTGGCTCTGATCAATTTTTGACCAAGCCCTTCAGTCGCGACGAACTGCTGAGCGCAATCAAGGCACATGTGCCAGCCTTCACTATCACCCAAAGTGCCCAATAACACCGGCCAGCCGGCCAACCACCTGATAAATGGGGAACACCATGGCTCGCATTCTGATCGTCGATGATTCGCCGACTGAAATGTACAAATTGACCGGCATGCTCGAAAAGCACGGCCATGTAGTGCTCAAGGCCGAAAACGGCGCAGACGGTGTTGCCCTGGCGCGTCAGGAAAAGCCCGATGTGGTCTTGATGGACATTGTGATGCCGGGCCTCAACGGCTTTCAGGCGACGCGTCAGCTCACAAAAGATCCGGAAACCGGCAACATCCCGGTGATCGTCGTGACGACCAAGGATCAGGAAACCGACATGGTCTGGGCCCAGCGCCAGGGTGCCAAGGGCTACCTGACCAAACCGGTGGATGAAGAGCAACTGATCCTCAAGGTGAAACAAATCCTGGAAGAAAACCCTCCTAAATGACGGTCACCCTATGCCCGGCGCACTGACAGCCTTCGAACTGCTGCTTGAGATCGACCAGCGTTGTCGCTCGCTGGCGGCGGGTCTGGCGCCTGCACAGGCGCAGCTCGACACCTGGAGCGGTATTGGTTTTCGCATCGGCGAGCATTGTTTTGTGGCGCCGATGGGCGAAATTGCCGAGATCCTGCATGAACCACGGTTCACCCTGCTGCCCGGGGTAAAACCCTGGGTCAAGGGCGTGGCCAATTTGCGTGGGCAACTGCTGCCGATCATGGATCTGTGCGGTTTTTTCGGGGTCGAGCTGTCACCCTTGCGTAAACAGCGCCGTGTATTGGTGCTGGAATACAAAGACGTGTTTGTCGGCTTGCAGGTCGATGAAGTGCAGGGCATGCAGCACTTCGCCCATGCCGACCTCAATACGGATACGCAAACCTTGCCCCACCCGGTATTTGCGCCTTATGTGCAAGGGCACTTTGCCGCTGAGCACCTGTGGTGGGTGTTCAGCCCGTTTGCCCTGGCCCGGGCGCCACAGTTCTGGGCGGTGGCCGTATGAACAGGCTTTCAGCTTTAAAACGGGATTTCGGGACCTGATCGATGACCACAGCCAATACCGCTAAACCACTGGAAGGGTCGCGCAGTCGTTCGCAGATCATCGTGCTTTTTATCGCCCTGATCGTGTTCATCATGCTGTTATTCGCCAACTTTGCTTACCTCAATACCCAGTCCAACTACGACAAGCAGTACATCAGCCACGCAGGTGAGTTGCGGGTGCTGTCCCAGCGTATCGCCAAAAACGCCACCGAGGCCGCTGCCGGCAAAGCCGCCGCATTCAAGTTGCTGATTGATGCGCGCAATGATTTCAGCCAGCGCTGGGGTTATCTGAGAAAAGGCGACCCGGCCACCGGCCTGCCTCCTGCTCCTGCAGCCGTACA
This sequence comes from Pseudomonas sp. FSL R10-0056, assembly GCF_009600105.1. Taxonomy (NCBI): domain Bacteria; kingdom Pseudomonadati; phylum Pseudomonadota; class Gammaproteobacteria; order Pseudomonadales; family Pseudomonadaceae; genus Pseudomonas; species Pseudomonas sp. FSL R10-0056. The sequence continues at coordinate 2,219 of NZ_WIWL01000237.1, read as the reverse complement.
TAAAGAAATGCAGGCGGTGCAACGTGACTGGGAGCTGCTGCTCAACAACGTCAACGCCATTCTGGCCAGCGAACAAACCGTGCTGTCGCTGCATCAGGTGGCTGCAACCCTGGCCGAGACCGTGCCGCAGTTGCAGGTCGAATACGAAAAAGTCGTCGAAATCCTTTTGCAGCGAGGCGCCCCTGCCAGCCAGGTAGCCCTGGCCCAGCGCCAGTCCTTGTTGGCCGAGCGTATTCTGGGTGCGGTCAATACCGTGCTGGCCGGTGACGAAAACGCTGCCCAGGCCGCCGGTGCCTTTGGCCGTGATGCCAACCGCTTCGGGCTGGTGCTCAACGGCATGCTCGAAGGCAATGAAGGGATGAGAATTACCCAGGTTGAAGACAAGGATGCCCGCGCCCGCTTGCAGGAGATTTCCGAGCTGTTCCAGTTTGTGTCCGGTACGGTGGATGAAATCCTTGAAACCTCGCCGCAACTGTTCCATGTGCGCGAAGCGGCAAACAACATTTTCAGCCTGTCGCAAACCCTCCTCGATGAAGCCTCGACCCTGGCCAATGGTTTTGAAAACCTCGCCAGCGGGCGCTCGCTGGATATCATCGGCGGTTATGTTCTGGGCTTGCTGGCACTGGCATCGATTATCTTGATCGGCCTGGTGATGGTGCGCGAAACCAATCGCCAATTGCGCGAGACGGCGGAAAAGAACGAGCGAAACCAGAACGCGATCATGCGCTTGCTTGACGAGATTGCCGATCTGGCGGACGGCGACCTGACGGTGACCGCCTCGGTGACCGAAGATTTCACCGGTGCCATCGCCGACTCGATCAATTACTCCATCGACCAGCTGCGTGAACTGGTGGCCACCATCAACCTGACAGCAGGCCAGGTCGCGGCAGCGGTACAGGAAACCCAGGCCACCGCCATGCAGCTTGCCGAAGCTTCCGAGCATCAGGCCCAGCAGATTGCCGAGGCCTCCGGGGCGATCCAGGAAATGGCCCATTCGATCGACGAGGTATCGGCCAACGCTTCCGAATCTTCGGCGGTTGCCGAGCGTTCCGTAGCGATTGCCAACAAGGGCAATGAAGTGGTTCATAACACCATTCGCGGCATGGACAATATTCGCGATCAGATCCAGGACACCGCCAAGCGAATCAAGCGCCTTGGCGAGTCCTCACAGGAAATCGGCGATATCGTCAGCCTGATTGATGATATTGCCGATCAGACCAATATTTTGGCGCTCAACGCTGCCATTCAGGCCTCGATGGCCGGTGATGCCGGGCGCGGCTTTGCCGTGGTGGCCGACGAAGTGCAGCGCCTGGCCGAGCGCTCATCGGCGGCGACGCGGCAAATCGAAACCCTGGTGCGGGCCATTCAGGCCGATACCAACGAGGCCGTGATTTCGATGGAGCAAACCACTACCGAAGTGGTGCGCGGTGCCCGTCTGGCCCATGACGCTGGCGTGGCGCTGGAAGAGATCGAAGGGGTGTCGCAAAACCTGGCAGACCTGATTCAAAGTATCTCCAATGCCGCACAAAAGCAGACCACTTCGGCGGCGCAGATTTCCCTGACCATGAGTGTCATTCAGCAAATCACCAATCAGACCTCGTCCGGCTCCACGGCGACCGCCGAAAGCATCGGCAATCTGGCCAAAATGGCCAGCCAGCTGCGGCGCTCGGTGTCCGGTTTTACTTTGCCAGCTCCGTCCAAAGACCATGAGCCACAGTAATGCGCTGCAATTCTGACTGGAGTCGTTATGGTTGACCGGCACGACTATGTGGCCCTTGAATGGGTCAAAGGCGAAATTGCCCATACCCTGAAACAGGCCCGAGTGGCGCTGGACGCCTATGCCCAGCGGCCAGCCGCCGACGTGCTGGAGCAGTGCCTGGATTGCATTCATCAGGTGCATGGCAGTTTGCTGATGGTTGAATTCTATGGCGCGGCTTTGCTGGCCGAAGAGATGGAGCAACTGGTGATTGCCCTGCAGGAGGGCCGCGTCAGCCAGGTCGACGAAGCACTGCGCCTGCTGCAGCAAGCGTTCAGCCAATTGCCGTTGTATCTGGACCGCGTCCACAGTGCCCGGCGCGACTGGCCCCTGGTGGTGTTGCCGTTGCTCAACGATTTGCGCAGCGCCCGTGGCCAGGCCCTGCTCTCGGAAACCAGCCTGTTCAGCCCGCCCTTGCAGGTGTTGCCCGCCCTGGATGAGGCCGCCCTGGCCCGGCTGGCAC
>NZ_WIWL01000236.1:0-16058 GCF_009600105.1 Pseudomonas sp. FSL R10-0056 | reverse complement strand
TGCGCAGCGAACAATCGACCAGCGAGCAGCGCACTGCCAGCAACGGCCCGCAAGGCGTGCCGTTGCTGGCAGTGCGCTGCTCGCTGGTCGATTGTTCGCTGCGCAGGGCTGGCTGGTCGGGGTTGAACTGCTCGGAGGTGGACTCGACCGCACTGAAATCAACATCGGCCGACACTTCGGCCTTGTAGCGGTCATTGCCCAGCACCGGCTGCAGAATGTTGTGCACGCGCTGGGTAAGCATGCCTTCCATGCGGCGACTGTAGTCGAACTGCTTGCCGGCCATGGTCAGCTCGGAATTTTCACCCTGATCCGACAGCAGATTGCCTTTTTGGTCGACCACGGTGATCTGCGACTTGCTCAACTCGGGCACGCTGGTAGCCACCAGGTTGACGATCGCCAGCACCTGCCCAGGCTCCAGCGAGCGGCCCGAGTACAGCTCTACCAGTACCGAAGCGCTGGGTTTGCGCTCATCACGGACAAACACCGAGCTTTTCGGAATGGCCAGGTGAACCCGCGCGCCCTTGACGTTGTTGAGGCTGGAAATGGTCCGTGCCAGCTCGCCTTCAAGCCCACGACGATAGCGTGTGGCCTCCATAAACTGGCTGGTGCCCAGGCCCTGGTCCTTGTCGAGAATCTCGAAACCGATATTGCCGTCGGTGGGCGTCACGCCTGCGGCGGCCAGCTTGAGGCGGGCACGGGAGACGTCATCGGCCTTGACCAGCAAGGCGCCAGAATTAGGTTCGACGGTGTAGGCAATGTCTGCAGCGGCCAGGGTTTCCATGACCTGCTTGGCATCCATACCGGCCAGGCTGCCGTACAGCGGCCGGTAGTCGGGTTGCTGGGACCACAGCACCACGGCAAAACCAATCGCCACGCTCGCCGCCAGACCGACCATCAGGCCGACCTGACGCAGCATGGTCATGTCGCCCAGATTGTCGAGAAAGGTCAGGCCAAACAGCGGTTTGCCGCCTGCGCCTGCTTTGGCCGGAACGTTATCCGGGAGTGCATCTGCCATGACTTGATATCGCCCTTAAACCGGCATCTGCATGATGTCTTGGTAAGCCTGAACCAGCTTGTTACGTACTTGGGTCAAGGCCTGAAAGGAAACGCTGGCCTTCTGGGAGGCGATCATCACGTCAGTCAGGTCGACACCGCTTTTACCGATCTCGAACGCATTGGACAGCTGACTCGACGCCTGCTGGGTTTCGCTGACCTTGTTGATCGCATTACCGAGCATGTCGGAGAAGCTGCTGGCACCCGCTTCGGGAGCGGCCTGCACAGCCGATTTCGGTTGTGCCATGGCGTCCATCTGCATGGCCCGCATGTCCAACATCAATCGATTAAATTCAATACCTTGGCTCATGGACCAGTGCCTCCGACGACCCGCATTTTTTTGACACTTTCACAGCGCATATTGAGGTGTAGCAACAAGGGTGCCAGCTCCTTGCCGTTTTATAACAATTAACGTTACAAAACGTCGCAGACAAGGATAACACCTGCCCCTGCGGGAGCGGGCTTGCCCGCGATTTAATCGACGCGGTGAATCAGGCGCTGCGCGGTGATGCCTTCGCGGGCAAGCCCGCTCCCACAGGGGTTTAGTGACGCTCTCAGGTGGCAGCAAACAAATAAGCCTCAACATCCATCCCCGCATCACGCATTTGCGCCAGCTTGTAGCGCAAGGTGCGCGGGCTGATGCCCAGACGCTCGGAAGCTTCCTTGCGTCGCCCGCGCTCGGCACGCAAGGTGTCGATAATCATCTGGAACTCACGCCGGCGCAGATCATCGCCCAAGCCGCCCGCCGACTCCACAACTTCCACCGCCAGCGGCTCAGGGCGCGTCAATGGCGGTAAAGGTGCACAGGCCACAGGCCCGGCCAGGCAAAAATCTGCCGCCTCGATCAAGCCGCGCTGCTGCAAGATTAGCGCCCGTTGAATCGCGTTATCCAGTTCGCGCACGTTGCCCGGCCACGGGTATGCACTCAGGCACGCCTTGGCATCGGGCGAAAACCCTACAGCAGTGTGCTTCATTTTGCTGATGTGTTTGGCCAGCAGCCGCTCTGCCAGCGGCAGGATATCGGCGATGCGCTCACGCAACGGCCTCCAGGCCAGGGGGAATACCGAAAGGCGGTAGTACAGATCTTCGCGAAAACGCCCCGCTGCCACCTCCCCCGCCAGGTCGCGGTTGGTGGTGGCGACAACACGGATATCCAGCGCAACCGGCTTGCGCCCGCCCACCCGTTCAACTTCGCGCTCTTGCAATACGCGCAGCAGCTTGGCCTGCAAACCCAAGGGCATTTCGGAAATTTCATCCAGCAGCAAGGTGCCGCCATCAGCCTGCTCGAACTTGCCGGCCTGGGCGGCAATGGCGCCGGTGAAGGCGCCTTTTTCATGACCAAACAGGGTCGCCTCGAGCATATTGTCGGGGATCGCCGCACAATTGATCGCCACAAACGGCCGATCCATCCGATGGGAATGCTGGTGGATATAACGGGCCAGCACCTCTTTGCCAGTGCCCGACTCGCCCGAGATCAGTACCGTGGCATCACTGCGCGCCACCCGTGCCGCCAGCTCCAGCAACTGTGCGCTGGCCGGTTCCACCGCCACCGGCCCTTCGCTGTCGGCCACGCCGAGGCTGCCCAGAGCATGGCGGGCCACCAGATCGAGCAAGGCTTTGGGCTCGAACGGCTTGACCAGATAATCCACCGCCCCTTCACGCATGGCATCCACCGCCCGCTCCACCGCACCGTGAGCCGTCATCAGCAGCACCGGCAATTGCGGCTGGCAGGCGCGCAGGCGGGCCAGCAACTGATGGCCATCCATACCGGGCATATTGACGTCACTGATCACCAGGCTGAACGGCTCCAGCATCACCGCAGCCAGGGCTTCTTCCCCCGAACAGACGGCGCGAAAACCGTGACCTGCCAGCAACAGTGTGTCTGCCAGGGCCTCACGCAACGCATGGTCGTCCTCGACCAACAGCACGTTAATTCGCATCACCATCAGTTTGCCTCCGCTACAACGGGAATCAGCGGCAAGCTAAGCAAGGCACAGGTGCCACGCCCCAGCCGCGAACGTAATTGCAATTGCCCCTGGTGCGCACGCACCACGGCATTGACCACCGCGAGGCCCAGACCTGTACCAGTGGCCTTGGTGGTGAAAAACGGCTCGCCCAGGCGCGCCAGCACTTGCGGCTCAATGCCACTGCCGTTGTCGCTGACACACACCCTTAAACTGTTGTCACGGCGATACAGATGCACCTTGAGCCGCACCTGTGGCGTACCGGCTTGCAGGGCGTTTTCGATCAGGTTGAGCAGCGCGCCGACCAGGGTGTCGCGATTGCACAGCAACTGCCCCGTGTAGGCATCGCACTGCCAGCGGATCGCCACACCCTGCACATGGGTTTGCGCGGCGGCTTGCAGGGCCTGCATCAATACTTTGGGGGTGACCCTGTCCGTAAGCGGCAGTTCGCCACGCGCAAACACCAGCATGTCGCGCACCTGATGCTCCAGCTCGTGCAGGCGCTCCTTGAGACGCCCGGCGAAGCGCTGCTGGGTTTCCACCGGCAGCGCCTGCTCGGTGAGATGACTGGCGTAGATCAGCGCCGCCGACAGCGGCGTACGAATCTGGTGGGCCAGGGAAGCAACCATGCGCCCCAGAGACGACAGGCGCTCATGGCGGGCGAGCTGGTCTTGCAGGCGCCGGGTTTCTGTCAGGTCATTGAGCAACACCAGTTGCCCGGGCTCAGGGTCAAGCGAACGGGTGGCAATCGACAGGCGCCGACCGTCCTTGAGCGATACTTCGTGGCCGTCGTCTTCCCGAGGTGCAAAACAGCGGGCAATCACATGGCGCCACAACTCGCCTTCCAGCGGCAGGCCCAACAGCTCGCAGGCTGCGGGGTTGGCCTCGCGCACGCGACCACGATCATCAATCACGATGATCCCGCCAGGGAGCAGATCAAGCAGGTGTTGCAAGCGATTGGCCAGCCGCTCTTTCTCTGCAAGCTCGGCCATGCGCTGCGCACTGACCACTGCCAGCTCGCCGGTCAGCTCCGAGACGCGGGCTTCCAGCAGACTGTAGGGATCGGGGGCCGAGGACAACTGGACGGCGGCTTGAGGCATGGGGCGTACTCGCTTGGCTGACCGTCATAAAACGGTCCGTTAGACCAAGCGAAGCAATACCCGTGCCTGAATAGCTAACACAAGCGAACCGCTATGCCAGCCCCGGCTTATGTGGGAGCGGGCTTGCTCGCGATTTGGGCGTCTCGCAGTGTCAGGAATAACGCGGTGATGCTATCGCGAGCAAGCCCGCTCCCACAAAGTCACGCGTCAATCATCTGCCTGCTCTTCACCTTCGCGACGACTCATGCCGTACTTGCGCATTTTCTCGACCAGGGTGGTACGACGAATCCGCAGACGCTCTGCCGCCCGCGCCACAATTCCGTTGGCGTCGTCGAGCGCCTGCTGGATCAGACCTTGCTCCAGCCCGCCAAGGTAATCCTTGAGGTCCAGCCCTTCAGGCGGCAGCATCGCGTTGGCACTGGCCACGAAGTCGGTAGTGGCATTGTTGATCGCCACACGCTCTTCCATATCGCTGCGCAGGCTGTCGACCAGTTGCTCGTCCTCGTCATCCACGTAGCGGAATTTTTTCGGCAGCTCAACGACGCCAATCACCCCGTACGGATGCATGATCGCCATGCGCTCCACCAGGTTGGCCAGTTCGCGAACGTTGCCCGGCCATGCATGACGGCACAACGACATGATGGCGGCGGAATTGAAGCGGATCGAACCGCGTTTTTCGTGCTCCATGCGCGAAATCAGCTCGTTCATCAGCAACGGAATATCTTCGACCCGCTCACGCAGCGGTGCCATTTCAATCGGGAATACGTTGAGGCGGTAGTACAGGTCTTCGCGGAAGGCCCCGACTTCAATCATGCTTTCAAGGTTTTTGTGGGTGGCGGCAATGATCCGCACATCGGCACACTGGGTCTTGTTGCTGCCCACACGCTCAAATGTACGTTCCTGCAACACACGCAACAGCTTGACCTGCATCGGCAGCGGCATATCGCCGATTTCGTCGAGGAACAGGGTGCCGCCATTGGCCAGCTCAAAACGCCCGGCACGGCTGGTGATGGCCCCGGTAAAAGCGCCCTTCTCATGGCCAAACAGCTCACTTTCCAGCAGCTCGGCAGGAATCGCCCCACAGTTGACCGGCACAAACGGCGCATCGCGACGCTTGGAGTGGTAGTGCAGGTTGCGCGCCACCACTTCCTTGCCGGTGCCGGACTCACCGAGGATCAGCACGCTGGCATCGGTATCGGCCACTTGCTGCATCATCTGGCGCACATGCTGGATCGCCCGGCTGGTACCGACCAGACTGCGGAACAGGTTGGGCTCGCGATGACGGCCGCGCTCGCGGGCCTGGTCATACATCTCGCGATAGACCTGGGCACGGTGCAGGGAATCAAGCAATTTGCTGTAGCTGGGGGGCATTTCGAGGCTGGACAACACCCGGCGGCGCTGGTCTTCAGGCAGGTCGAGAGAAGAAACTTCACCTAAAAGCATGATCGGCAGGAACTGATCCCACGCGGCCAGTGTCTTAAGCAGTCCTGATAGGCCACCGGCAGTACTCACGGTGCCGACCAGCACGCAAAGCACTTCGCGACTGGACGGCAAGGCACTGACAGCCTGCTCCCATTCGTGGCTGGGGCTGGTCAGATTTTCTTCGCCAAGAAAATTCAGGATCACCGCCAAATCACGGCGGCGGACGCTATCGTCATCGATCAGCAGGATTTTGGTTTCACGCCACATGCAATAGCAACTTCCCTAGTCAACTCAATGCCCCGGATGGCAGGACATATGTAGACGTCCTAACCCTGTTGGATATCTAAGACGACTGAATACAGAATAACGTGCTAGTTAAGTCAAAAAACTGTGCCGAGTCAAATTTATGGCGGTTTAAAACGCAATTAACCACATATTCTTTAGGCCTTAACCGAATAGATGGTAAACCTTTGACGCATTTTTTGCTTGGTTGATCTGCCCCATCTGCTCAACGACTGCCTGGCGCTCATCAGTAGCCGCCTCCAGCAACATGCGATACACCACCAATAACCCCTCCAGATTTTCGCGCAAAACAGCCTCGTCCAGTGGCGCTTCGTCCAGCACATTCTCGACACACACCCGACAGGCCGAATCCAGCTCGCCGATGGCATCCCAGTTGCGCTCGGCCAGGGCATCAATCAGCGCTTCGCGGGTTTCCTGAATACGTTGCAGTTGGCTCATGACGCACTCCTCTGGCTTATTGCGGGGCGATGGCATCCCAACCACTTTTTACAGTGATCAGCAGGCGCGCCACTTCATCGATGATTTCCGGGTCGTTCTTGGCATTGGCCAGGGTCAGGCGCACGGCCATGTACTCGTACAGGCTGTCCAGTTGCTCCAGCGCGGCCTTGTCATCGGTCTTTTCTTCATCCAGGCCCTGACGCAGGCCGGTGATGATATCGATGGCCTTGGTAATCAGCATGGCCTTCTGCGGGATATCACCACGGCTCATCGCGCCCTTGGCCTGGGCCATACGGTCCAGACCGCCTTCCATCAACATCTGAATCAGACGATGGGGGCTGGCTTCGGAGATTTGAGCGTGGGAATTAACCTTCTGATACTGACGAAGGGCGCGCATCGGGTTCATGTTCTTACCTCATTACGGTGTCAGGCAAAAATGCTTGGTTCTTGATCTTTTTATCGACTGCAGCGCCCAAAGCTTTAGCGGCCAGGGCGCGGCAAATCAGTCGGATTTAGGGTTATTCAAGGAATTGAGCGTGGTCATGATGCTGGAACTGCTGGCGTTGATTTTGGCGATCAAACCATCCATGGCCGTGTACTTGGCCGTCAGGGTGGTTTTCATCGACTCCATGCGCCGGTCCAGGTCCGCCTGCTGGGTGGTCAGGTCGGTGAGCTTGGTGTTCAGGTCCGTGGCGCGAGTGGCCAGCAAACCCGAGCTGCCGACATAACTCTCGGTGGCCTTGGTCATGCGCGTGATCAGACCGGTGTCACCGGTAAACACCTTAGCAATCTCGATCGCGCCATTGGGGGTTGCCACCGCGGCTTTCCACTTGGTGTCATCGAGGGTCAGCAGGCCGGTTTTCTGGTCGGTGCTGATGCCCATTTGCGCCAGGTTACCAACACTCGAAGTCCCGGAGTTTTGCAATAACTCGCCGCGCAGGCCGTTGACTAGCTGGCGCATCGACGCATCACCCGTCAGGGCGCCCGAGGTGGTGGTTGCCGCGTCACCGGTGGCGGTGACCTTGGTCTGGGTATTGATGCTGGTCAGCAGCGCATTGTAGGCCGTGACAAACGACTGCACCGAGGTCTTCAGGGTGTCGGTATTGGAGGCCACGGTGATGGTGGAGGCCTTGGTATCGAGCAGCTCCAGGGTCACGCCGCTGATGGCAGAGGTGACCGTATTGCTCGACGATTCCATGGCAATGTCATCGATGGTGTATTCGGCATTCACCGGCGGTTTACCGGCGCTATAGCCAGTGGCCAGCTCCGAATCACCGCTGATGGTGATATCGGTGCCCTTGCCCGTGGTCTGCGAGCCGATCACCAGGCGCGAGCCGTTGGCGTCAGTCAGCACGTTGGCGCTGATGCCCTTGGACTGCAGCTGGGTGTTGATGGCATCGCGAGTCTGCTGCATGGTCGCGCCAGCCGGGATCTTGACGTCATAGCTGTCACCGGACTGGGAAATGGTCAGGGTCTGGTCTTGCTCGCTGGAGTTGACCGACGCCGACGCACCGCCTTCAAACACCTTACTGGTGATTTTCGAAGAGGTCGCCAACTGAGTGACGTTCAGCGCGTACTTGCCGCTGGACGCCTTGTCATCGATGGTGACCTTGGAAATTTTCTCGTCCGTGGACGAAGCGGTCAAACCGTTGAAACTGGAGACGCTGTTGAGCTTGGCAATGGCTGTGCGATAGCTTTCCAGCGACGCTTTCACCGTGCCCACGGCGGACAGCTGAATGGTGGTGTCTTTTTGTTGCGCGGTAATCTGGCTTTGCTTGGGTGCTTTTTCAGCATCAACCAAGGCTTTCACAATCCCGATGGTGTCAAAACCCGAACCGACGCCGGTAATCGTAGAACTGGCCATCTGTATTCTCCTTGTCCGGTGGCTACCGCTTTATTGACGAAGCAAGTGCCAAGACTGCAGGCAGCTTCACAATTCGTGCCACCTTCAAGCAGTAAATGCTGAAAAAACAAAAGGGCACGTAAACGCGCCCTTTTGTTCTCAACCCAGCGCTGAAATTACTGAAGCAGTTTCATGACAGCGGAAGGCAGCTGGTTAGCCTGGGACAGGATCGCGGTGGATGCCTGTTGCAGGGTTTGCTGCTTGGTCAGCTCGGCGGCTTCGGAAGCGAAGTCAGTATCCTGAACACGACCCAGTGCAGCGGTGGAGTTCTCGGAAATGCTCTGCAGGTTAGCCACGGTGCTGGTGAAACGGTTTTGTACGGCACCCAGGGCGGAACGTTGGGTGTCGATCTGCTGGATCGCGTCAGCCAGAGCCTGGACGGTACGCTGCGAATCTGCGGCGGACAGGATGCTCAGGTCGGCAACGGTGGTTTCTACGGTGGTGGCTGTGGTTTTGCCGGTGCCAGTACCCGCCTGGGATGCAGCGGTCAGACCCAAGGCTTCCAGGCCAGTACCCGCAGCACCATCTTTGACGGTGATATCTTTGTTGGAGAACAGCTTCAGAGTGCCGTCCGTGTTCTTGCTGGCGGTTACACCGGTGCTGGCGCTGTTGATCGAGGAAACGATCGAATCAGCGGAATCACCCTTCTTGAACTTGACTTCAACGCCATTCAGCTCGATCGAGGTGTCAGCGATCAATTTAGCCTGAGAAGTACCGGCCGACAGACCCAACTGAGCCAGCGAACCACCAGCGGTGTTGGTCAGCTTGATGTCATTGCCATCGGTGGAGGTCAGTTCAACACGGCCTTCAGAGTTGAAGGTAGCGGACTTGATGCCTTCAATCGCGCTCATCTTGTCGATGACTTGAGAAACGGTGTTAGTCTTGGTCCACGAAACGGACTTGCCGTTGATTGCGATCTCGCCCGCGGTACCCATGGCAGAACCGGCTGCTTTAGGCGTCGTGGTGGTGTTCGCTGTGGTGTTGGCCGAAGTAGCGGTCAGACCGGATTTTGCCGCGTCAGCACCACCTACGACGATTGCGGCAGGTGAGGTAAGGCTCATAACACCTGTACCCTCATCAAAAGTTGCCACAACGTTTGCACCGGCATTAGAGATAGATGTAGCCAGGGCCGCACCGGTCATGCCGTTAGATACAGTAATCTTCTTGCCGTTAACCGTTATATCGTCTGTACTCGCCATGACTGATGCGCCACCACCAGTAGCTTTCAGGGTATTAACAGCAGCACCTGTGGCTACGGCACCAGTCGTTGTCAGAATTGGTGTGGCACTCAGACCGGCCTTGTCAATGTTTGCCCCCCCCATAGTGATGGCAGAAGAGGAAGTCAGCGTCAATTTGCCGTCTGTTTCACTCCATGAGGCCTGAACGGTGCTATCAGCCTTGGTGATTGCAGCAGCCAGAGCCTCACCTTTCATGCCATCTGTCAGCGCGACCGCCTTACCGTTAACGGTAATTTTATCGGTCTCAAGAATGTCGGAAGTACCCGCCGTCTGCAGCTTAGTAACTTGCGCGCCAGTTCCTACAGCAGAAGTAACAGTACGAGTAGTAGTCGTGGTAGTAGCAGTCGACAGCGCGCTACCAACAGATGAAGCCGACAGATTTGTCATCGCAGCGCCATTCACCGACGCTTCACTGTAAGACCCCTTCAAACCAGTAGCGCTGATATCAGTCATACCAAACGAAATGGTCTGGTTAGCGTCAGCACCGATCTGGAAAGACTGGTTGGTGAACGAGCCATCCAGCAGGTTACGACCACCGAAAGTGGTGGTTTGTGCGATACGGGTCAGTTCACCGGTTTTCGCAGTAAATTCTTGTTGCAGGGACGCACGGTCGGCGTCGCTTTTATCACCGTTCGCGGACTGCAGGGCCAGTTCACGCAAACGTTGCAGAATATTGGTCGACTCTTGCATCGCGCCTTCAGCAGTCTGTGCAATCGACGAGCCGTTGTTGGCGTTGGCGATGGCAACGGTCATGCCTTTGGTCTGGGAAGTCAGACGGTTGGCGATCTGCATGCCGGCAGCGTCGTCTTTGGCGCTGTTGATTTTCAGGCCGGAAGACAGACGGGTCATCGAGGTGCTCAACGAGTCGCCGGCTTTGTTCAGGTTCTTCTGAACGGTCTGGGACGTGACGTTAGTGTTTACTGATAAAGCCATGACGAAATCCTCATTGGATGAATACTGCGGCTTCCGGCCCTGGCAACCGCCGGGTGTGGCCTAGAGAACCTTCGTAATGGTTATCGTCGTGAATGTCGGTTGCTTGAGGGTTATTTTGTTTTTTTTTGCAGGCAAGGGGGCCATGCCTTGTAATTCAGGGGGTTAGCGGGGCGATGAGCTGCCGGGCACCCCCCAGTGTGGGAGCGGGCTTGCTCGCGATTCGGGCGGCGTGGTGCTTCAGGCAAACCAGGGTGATGCCATCGCGAGCAAGCCCGCTCCCACAGATTCAATCAGCCCTGCCAGAAAGCAAAACGCCCATGGCTTTAGGGCCACGGGCGTTTGGTGTTTCAACGTAATGCTTACGGGCGATAGATAATCGCCGAGCCCCACGACAGGCCCACACCAAAGCCGCTCAGCGCCACGCGCTTCCAGGTGGCATCCATCACGTGCTTTTCCAGCAACAGCGGAATGCTCGACGACACGGTGTTGCCGGTCTCGACCATATCCTTGATAAATTTCTCCGGCTCGCCTTCAAAACGGCGGGCCACGGCATCAACGATGGCCGCGCTGCCCTGGTGGATGCAGAACGCGTCGATATCCTTGGAGGTCAGCTCGGACTCTTCCAGCAACTCGTTCAAGTGCGCAGGCACTTTGAGCAGCGCGAAGTTGAACACCTGGCGGCCATTCATAAAGAACACACCATCACTGACTTTCAGATGCGGCGCACCCGAACCGTCAGTGCCGAACTTAGCTTTGCCCAGCTGCCAGGGAGCGTCTTCGCCCATCCAGGTAGCGGTGGCGGCGTCACCAAAGAGCATGGTGGTGTTGCGGTCTTCCGGGTCAACGATTTTCGAGTACGGGTCGGCCGTCACCAGCAGACCGTTCTTCAGGCCCGCGGCTTCCATAAAGCCTTTCATCGCGTAGATACCGTAGACATAACCCGAGCAGCCCAGGGAGATATCAAAGGCGGCAACGTGGGTCGGCAGACCGAGCTTGTCCTGGACAATGGCCGCGGTGTGCGGCAGGCCTTCAGCGTCGCCGTTCTGGGTAACGACGATCAACGCGTCGATGGATTCGCGTTTAAGCTGAGGATTGTTGATAAACAGTGCGTTGACTGCTTCAACACACAGGTCGGAGGTTTCCTGGTCAGCGTCTTTGCGCGGCAGAAACGCCGAACCGATCTTGCCCAGAATGAATTCTTCGTCTTTGGAGAACTTCGCGCCCTGCGCGTAGTTGTCTACACCGCTTGCTGGCACGTAACTGGCGATGCTTTTAATGCCAATCATTGTGGCTTCCCAATACTAAATAGCTGGAGATCACCCGCTCACATAATCGAGGGGCGCTGACAATAAAAGGGCTTGTGTGGGTGCGTAAAAATAAACAAAACAGCCCGAAAAAGGCCCGGCACCCGCCCGTACGTTTCACACGATACAGTGAAGATGCCCGTTATGACTCATAGGTCACGCTATTTTGTGCGGTTTTATACAAAACATTACAGCCAGAAAGGCGATTTTGTGGGAGCGGGCTTGCCCGCTCCCACATTAGCCCCCCCTGCACCGCTGTTTAGAGCTGGTTGAACAGGCTCAGCTGGGAGATTTTCACGAACGCCAGTTGCGAGGCTTCAAGCATGGCTTTCTGGAACGCCAGTTCGATGGACGCCCCCGCCATGTCGGTGTTGCCGATCGCCGCCGTGGTGGAGTCGTTGGCCAGGCCCAGGCTGATATTTTCATCCGCCTGAATATCCACCGCCTTCAGGCGCGCACCAATCGAGCCGCGGGCGCTGTCAACGCCGGCACTGGCGTTTTTCAGGTTGCCGATCGCGGAGTTGATCGCGTCCTTTTGCGTTTGCTGGGCCAGCGGGTCTTTGTCGCTGGGGATTTCCAGGGCCTTGCGCAGCTGGCTGATGGTATCCAGCGCGTTCTGGCTCTGGTGGTTGTTGCGGTTGACGACAAACTGGTCGCCCGCCTGCGGTGCTCCAGCGAAGTCGAACTTGATCCCGAGCGCACCACCATCAACAGTGCCCTGGGCAATCGACTTGCTGTCGGCGCTCAGCGGCTGGGCATAGACTTCGTATTCAGTGGCGCTGGTGAATTTGATCACCGCGCCATTGCTCGGGAAACTGTCGCCGTAGACGCCGGCATCGGTCACTGTCGACTCGGTGAGCTGTGCAGTCGAGCTGTTGCCCGGCGTGCGCGAGGCGTTGATGGTGTCCGCCTTGGCCTCAAGTGTAAAGCTGCGCCCCGCCACGAACGCATCCCGCTCAGCCGCTGGTACGTCCTTGAGATTGGGGGTGATATCGAACGACACGCCGCGCAGGCTGATGCTCTGCGAGCCATCCTTGGTCGGGTCGAACACCCCGTTGCCCGCCACCTGCGAGGTCAGGTCATTGCCGTCACGGTCAGTCAGGGTGTACTCGGTGCTGCTGCTGAATTTCAGCGTATAGGGCTGGCCTTCGGCGAAACTCTTGTTGAACACCGCGCTTGACGTGACCAGACCGGCAGACACCGAGAGCTTGCCGTCATTGACGGTCGGCTCGCCATTGGCATCCACGCCAGGCACAAAAGTCGCCTGGGTACGCCCGGTGTTGGTCGCGCCTTCCATGATGCTTCTGGCCGTGTCGCTGCTGGCCAGGGCCAGGGTGTCGGAAACCTTGAGGTTGAGCTGGGTATCGTCGCCCTGATAGCTGTAGGTGCCATCATTGTTGCGGGTGTATGGCGGGGTGTCGGTTTTGGAGCCGGAGAACATATAGCTGCCCGAGGCGTCCTTGCTGTTGAGCAGGCTGAACACCTGTTCTTCAATGCTGCCCAGTTCGTTGGCGATGGCGCCGCGGTCGGCATCACTGATCCCGCCACCGGCGCGCAGAGCCAGCTCACTGGCCTTTTGCAATGAGTTATTGATGCTGTCGAGCACCGCTTCCTGAGCACCCAGCGACGACTTGATGCTGTTCATATTGGTGCTGTACTGCGCCAGCATGTCTTTTTGCTGCTGCAATTGCAGCAGGCGCGCCGCACCTACCGGGTCATCGGCAGCGGTCTGGATGCGCACGCCAGAGTCGATCTGGCTCTGGGTCTTGATCACCGACGAGAAGTTGTTCTGGTAGGTGGCACTGGTCGATTCAAAAAACTGCGAAGTTGAAATACGCATCGTCGCGGGCTCCCTTAAAGACTGTTGATCAGCGTGCTGAAGGTTGCTTGCGCCGCTTTGATGATCTGCGACGAGGCGGTGTAGTACTGCTGGAACTTGACCAGGTTGGAGGCTTCTTCGTCCAGGTTGACCTGGGATACCGAGTTGCGCACCTCTTTGGCGTAGGCCAAAGCCGCGCCATTGGCGGTGCCGTCGACCGCCGCCTGGCTGGCTTTACCGCCCACCTTGGACACCAACTGACTGTAGGAAGTAGCCATGCTGACGCCGCCAGTGCCGTCCTTGCCTACGCCCACTGTGGCCTTGGTTTGCAGGCCCAGCAGTTCGTTCGCGTTGCGGTTGTCGGCCTTGCCGTCCTTGTTGAACTTGATATCGAAGCTGTCGCCCTTGCCCGGCGAACCGCTGATCACCGTGTCGAACCCCACGTTTGTGGTGGTGCCATCAGCGTTGGTGACGGGGACGCTGATCGTGACCTTGTTGTCCTGGCCCGGCACGATGCTGCCCTTGCCGATTTCCTTGCCGGCCTCGTTCAGTACCCGGTAGCTCTGGGTGCCATCCGCGCTGGCTTCGTCAAAGGCAATGCGCACCGGCATGGCGCCTTCAATATCGCTTTGCGCTTTGCCCAGATTGACGCCGCCGTAGATATCCAGCGCTGACGACAGATTGAGGCTACCCACTGCACCCGTACCGGTATTGGAGCTGCCCGGGCCAGCCACCAGCGGCCCGGCAAATGCCAATTTATTGGCATCGCTCATTTGCACGCCGATATTGCCTGCACCACTGCGGGTGGGGCTGACCTTGAACGCGTCGCCAGCGGTCATCGGGCCGCCCTTGAGATCCAGGGTGAAACCGTCAATGACCTTGGCCGGGGTGTCCGTGGTAGCGAACGCCCCCATATCGGTGCCGTCGGAGCGCTTGACCGAGTACTCGGTGGCGCTGGTGAACGTGACCTGATAGTCGTAGGCGGTCAGCGCGCCGCTGTCAGCGATGCTGACATTGAAGTTGCCTGCGCCAATATTTCCGGTCGCCGCCTGGCTGCGCTGGCTGATGGCCGTGGCACTGTTGATGCTGTTGAACAACGACGAGCCGAACTCGCCATTGGCATCCAGGCCCTGGCCCAGCTGCTGGTTGATCGCATCGGCGACCACAATGGCTGTACGGCCCAAATCGTTCATCGCCGGGGCCAGCACATCGTCGCGGTAACGCAGCAGGCCGCCGATCTTGCCGCCACTGATCACCGAGGTCACATCCGAACTCGATTGCTGGAAGTTGACCTGGATGCTGTATTGGCTTTTATCGACCTTGCCCGGCACCGCCGAAATCGTGTTCGAGGTGCTGCCCTGCACCAGCGATTGGCCGGTACCCAGGGTAATGTCGTAGACGTTGTCGTGCTCCTGAACCGTCACCCCGACCAGCTCGTTGAGGCTGCGCACGGCTTCGTTACGCGCATCCAGCAGGTTGTTCGGCGTATTGCCAGCCGTGGTGGCCTGGGCGATCTGCTTGTTCAGCGAAGCAATGGTGGCCGTGTGCTGGTTGACCATCGAAGTCAGGGTGTCCAGCTGGCTGTTGATGCCTTCGTTCTGCTGGTTGAGCTGGGTCGAAATCGAGTTGAAGCGGTTGCTCAGGGTTTGCGCACTGGTCAGCAACAACTGCCGCGCGGACACATCACCGGGCGCCGCGGCGGCAGTTTGCAATGAGCTGAAAAAGCTGCTCAGGGCTGCCGATACGCCCGTGTTTTTATCCGACAGCAGTTTGTCGACCGTGCCGATCTGGTCGAGATAAGCCTGGGCATCGCCATTGAGCGAGGTGGTGGTTTGCAACTGGGCGTCGAGGTAGGAGTTGTACACGCGGCGCACGTCGGCCAGGGTGGTGCCGGTGCCGATAAACACCCCGCCCACCTGTTGCGACGCGGCGCTGCCCTGGACGATCTGCTGACGCGAATAGCCCGAGGTATTGGCGTTGGCAATGTTGTTGCCGACGGTCGCCAATGCGCCCTGACTGGCGTTGAGCCCCGACATCCCGATGTTGATCAAACTCGCCATGGTTCAAACCTTATAAATTCGTGAGAGAACCCGTCGAGGCGTAGCTCTGGTAGGTTTTCATTTGCTTGGCTATCTGCGAAATCTTGCTCGCGTACTCAGGGTCGGTTGCGTAACCGGCCTTCTGCAATTCGCGTACAAACTGCTCCGGTTTATCGGCCGCATTGAGCACTTCTTTATAACGATTGTTGCTCTGCAACAGCGTCACCAGATCATGGAAGCTGTCCTGATAGGAATCGTAGGAACGGAATTCCGCTGTCTCCTTGACCATCTGCCCGCCCCTGAACTCGCTGGTGATGGCCCGCGCCTGGGCGCCCTGCCAACTGCCGGTGGCCTTGATGCCGAACAGGTTGTGGCTGCTGCTACCATCTTGCTGGCGCATCACCGACTTGCCCCAGCCGGTTTCCAGTGCGGCTTGCGCCACCAGGTACAGCGGGTCGACGCCGATGCGGTCGGCGGCCTGTTGCGCCATCGGCAACATGGTGGCGACAAACGCATCCGGCGACTCGAAGGCCTGTTTGGCC
>NZ_WIWL01000235.1:0-16334 GCF_009600105.1 Pseudomonas sp. FSL R10-0056 | reverse complement strand
CCATGTGAGAGTAGGTCATCGTCAAGATTAAATTCCAAACCCCCTGTCTGCTCACGCAGACAGGGGGTTTGTTTTTGCGCCGAGAAAAGTTTCGGCGCAACCTGTGCTCACTTTTTCGCTGCCCCATGCGTTTTTCAGAGCAAAAAAAACCACCTCGCAAGGTGGTTTTTTCGAGCCTGTGACTCAGTCGCCGTAGTAAATACAGCCACTGGTGCAGGTTTCATGAATGCGTATTGCCGACAGCTCTGGCAGCAAGGGTTTGAGCTGTTGCCAGATCCACTTGGCCAGAACTTCGCTGGTCGGGTTTTCCAGGCCAGGGATGTCGTTGAGGTAGTTGTGATCTAGCAGCTCATAAAGCGGTTTGAAAATCGCTTTGATTTCAGAAAAATCACGGATCCAGCCAGTTGCCGGGTCAATGTCGCCGCTTAGATGGATAGCAACCTTGAAGGAGTGACCGTGCAACCGCCCGCATTTATGGCCTTCAGGAACGTAAGGCAGGCGGTGCGCAGATTCGAAGGTAAACTCTTTGAAAATTTCCACAATAGTTATAGCTCTGAAGAGGTGACTATCGCCTGAGCGATAAATACAGGGCAGCAGTTTAACAGTTAACGCCCGCAGCAGGTGCATACCTCCAGCCATGCGGTATCAGGGCGGCCGATTCAGTTTCAATTAAGCTCGTGGCGTTATGCTTCGACCTTTTAATATCGTAAGAATGACGCTAAGGGAGGCCCTGGAGGTCAGTGATGACAGTGAACCTGCGA
The DNA here is from genome assembly GCF_009600105.1 of Pseudomonas sp. FSL R10-0056. Lineage (NCBI taxonomy): Bacteria > Pseudomonadati > Pseudomonadota > Gammaproteobacteria > Pseudomonadales > Pseudomonadaceae > Pseudomonas > Pseudomonas sp. FSL R10-0056. The sequence goes on along the minus strand of NZ_WIWL01000235.1, from coordinate 15,573 downwards.
GTTGGCGGACTTGTCGTACTTGTGCTCTGTGCTTTCTGCTCCTTGGCCATTGCACGTGACCTGGGGCAAGACGAGGCATTGCGTTTGCGTGAGCAAGGGCTTATTCAGCCCCTGGAGCAACTGCTGCAAAAAGCTCTGGAGCGGCACCCGGGCGCAAAGTTGCTGGAGGTAGAGCTGGAGGAGGATGACGATATTTATGTTTACGAGGTTGAGCTGCTTACCACCAGTGGCGTAGTGCGCGAGATCAAGCTGAACGCCAGTAATGGTCAATTGCTCAAAGACGAGGTAGATGATTAATGCGGTTGCTGCTGGTTGAAGATCACGTCCCCTTGGCTGATGAACTGATGGCCGGTTTGGCCCGTTTGGGCTATGCCGTTGATTGGTTGGCTGATGGCCGTGATGCTCTTTATCAGGGGCAGAGCGAACCCTATGACCTGATTATCCTTGATCTGGGCTTGCCCGGGATGTCCGGTATCGATGTTCTCAAGCAGTGGCGTGCCAAAGGCCTGGCCACACCTGTGCTTATTCTGACTGCCCGGAGTTCATGGTCCGAGCGCATCGACGGGCTAAAGGCCGGTGCTGATGATTACGTGACCAAGCCCTTTCATCCTGAAGAACTGCAGTTACGGGTACAAGCGTTGTTGCGCCGCTCCCACGGGCAACCGAATCAGCCTTTATTGAGTTCTGCCGGGCTGCAACTGGATGAAGCCCGTCAATGTGTTATCCATGACGGCACCGAGGTGCAGTTGACTGCCGCCGAGTTTCGGCTTTTGCGCTATTTCATGTTGCACCCGCAACAGATCCTCTCGAAAAGCCATCTGGCCGAGCATCTCTATGACGGTGAGACCGAGCGTGATTCCAATGTGCTTGAGGTTCATGTGAACCATCTGCGTCGTAAGCTTGGGCGCACAGTCATCGAAACCCGTCGTGGTCAGGGTTATATGTTCGGTACGGCCAGTCAGTGAAGTCCATGCAAAGGCGCTTGAGCCTGGGTTTGATCAGTGTGCTCTTGATTGCCGGTCTGGTAGTAGGCCAGGTCAGTCTGTGGTTGTTTGAAAATGGCCTTCAGCGTTATCTGGAGTCAGGCCTGCAAAACGACAGCGAGAACTTGCTGATTGCCTTGAGTCGTGGCCCCCAGGGCTTGCAACTGGATGAGCGGCGTTTGTCGCCGGCGTATCAGCGGCCATTTTCCGGGCACTATTTCAGTATTGAATTCGGGGAGACTCACTGGCGTTCACGCTCGCTGTGGGATGCTCAATTGCCGCGCCCCGACCGACCGGGCCTGAGTCGTGAACTACAGCCTGGCCCGGAAGGGCAGATGTTACTGGTCTTGCGCAGCGACTATCAGCGCCTTGGCCAGGCGGTATCGATCACGGTGGCTCAGGACTACACGCCGATACGCGATAGCTTGCGTCAAGTTCAACGGATCGGTCTTGGTATGGGGGTCTTGGCCCTTATTGTGATTTTGCTGCTGCAGCGCGTCACGGTTCGCCGTGCCCTGCGGCCGTTGGAAACAGCACGCCAGCAAATTTCTCAGCTTCAGTCGGGGCAGCGCTCTCAGCTGGATGCCCGGGTGCCCCTTGAGCTTGAGCCACTGGTCACGCAGATTAACCATTTGCTGGCTCATACCGAAGACACCCTCAAACGCTCGCGCAATGCGCTGGGCAACCTGGGGCATGCACTCAAAACTCCGTTGGCGGTGTTGATCAGCCTGGCCAACGATCCGCGGCTTGCGGCTTATCCGCAGATACAAAATACATTGTGTGAACAGTTGGAGCAGATACAGCAGCGCATGAGCCGTGAGCTTAACCGTGCGCGTCTTGCGGGCGATGCCTTGCCGGGTGCGCAATTCGATGCGGATGCAGAGTTGCCGGGGCTGCTGTCGACCCTCGGGATGATCCACGGCGAGCATCTGCAACTGACGCACAACGTTGCGCCGGGGTTGCTGTTGCCCTGGGATCGGGAAGACATGCTCGAATTGCTCGGCAATCTTCTGGATAACGCCTGCAAATGGGCGGACTCCCAAGTCGAACTGAGCATCAGCCAAACTGGCGACGGGTTTGTCATTGAAGTACAGGACGATGGCCCGGGCATTCCCGAGACTGAGCGTGATCAGGTGTTCAGTCGTGGTATGCGCCTTGACGAGCAAGCCAGTGGTCACGGCTTGGGGCTTGGCATCGTGCGGGATATTGTTGAAGCGTGGGGTGGCAAACTGCAGCTTGGAACGGCTGAGATAGGCGGGTTGCTGGTGAGCATCAAGCTACCGGCGCGTAAGCAAAAGGCGACGACGGCTTAAAGCCGTCATCGCCAAAGGGTCAGACGCGGAACTGATCCATCAGTTTTTGCTGCTGGTTGGCCAGTGAGTTAAGCGACTGGCTGACCCGTGCAGATTCATTGGCTTGCTCAGACAATGACTCGGTAACATCGCGAATGGTAGCAACGTTGTTGTTGATCTCTTCCGCCACGGCACTTTGTTCTTCTGCCGCACTGGCAATCTGCAAGTTCATGTCGGTAATCACGGTCACGGCATCGCCGATCTGTTGCAGGGCGGTCACGGCTTGGCCCACCTGCTCGACACTGCCCTGGGCCTGGCGATGGCTGTTGCTCATGGAGCTCACCACTTCCTGGGTGCCGGCTTGCAGTTGTTCGATGACCTGGCGGGTTTCTTCAACCGATTCCTGGGTCCGGCGTGCCAGGTTGCGTACCTCGTCGGCCACCACGGCAAACCCGCGTCCGGCTTCGCCTGCTCGTGCCGCTTCGATCGCTGCGTTCAAGGCGAGGAGGTTGGTCTGTTCGGCAATTGCACGAATAACTTCCAGTACCGATCCGATTTTCTCGCTATCGGCAGCCAGCCCTTCAACCTGGGTCATGGCTACGCTCATGTCGGCGGCCAGATGATCGATACTGGCGGTGGTGCGATCGATGATGGTCAAGCCCTGTCGTGTGGCCTGGTCGGCATCACGGGCGGCCTGGGCCGCTTGCGCTGCGCTGCGTGCCACATCCTGTGCGGTAGCGCTCATCTCATGGGAAGCAGTGGCTGCCTGATCGACCTGACGGTATTGCTGCTCCATGCCTGCGCTGGTCTGGGTGGCAATCGCCGCTGACTGATCGGCCGTACTGCGGGCATCCTGCACCGAGCGTTTGACCTCGGCGATGGTCGGTTGCAGTTTGTCGAGAAAGCGGTTGAACCAGCTGGCCAGTTGCCCCAATTCATCTTTTTTATCGTAGGCCAGGCGACGGGTCAGGTCTCCCTCACCGCTGGCAATATCTTCCAGCATATGGGCCACGCCGAGGATTGGCCGGGTCACGCTACGGGCCATCAGCCACACCAGCAAGAGCCCGATAATGGCCGCCAGTGAGCCCCAGGCCAGCTCGATCAATGCTCCGGCTTTATTACGCTCGTCCAGTTCGGCCTGCAACGCCTGGGCCGGGCCGATCAGAACTTTCTCGGGTACGTCGAGCAACACGCCCCACGGCTTGCTGCCCGGAATCGGCAGGAAGGGCGTGAGCACCTTCAGGCGTTGCTGGCTGCGAATGCTTTGTACCTGATCACCGCTGGCCATCATTCGGATCAGGGCCGTGCCATCGTTGCTGTCGACCTGATCGAGGCGTTGGGCAAGTTTGCTGGCATCAGCACTGAAACCGGCCAGGATGCCTGCCGAACTGATGATGCCCACCCGGGTTTCCCCGTCGTACAGTCGCTGGCTGGCTTGCAGGCTGAGGGCTTGCAAGCTGTTGAGGTTGATATCCACCGACAGCGAAGCGATGACTTTACCGTCCACGATCAATGGGAAAACGATACTGGTCAGCAGTACGCTTTGCCCGTCGATTGTATAAAAGTAAGGCTCGATGATGCACGGTTTGCGTGTGGTGCGCGGGCAGGTAAACCATGCGTTGTTGGCCTGGCCACTGGGCCCGGTGCTGGTATCGGCCATGTCTGATTCGGGCAGTGCCATCGAGGTCAGCTTGCCCGGCGTCGGTTGCGACCAGTACAGGGCAAAGCGGCCCTTGTCGTTACTGCCCAGTTCTTTTTGATGATCGAACAGCTGATCCTTGCCATCCAGTGCGTTGGCTTCGAAAACCAGCGAGAGCCCCAGCAAGTCCGGGTTGGCCTGCAGGGCGGCTTTGACCTGACGGGTCAGGTCTTCACGCAGGTCGAAGGCATCCAGAAAGCGTTTTTCCGATTGCTCACGCAAAAACAGGACTTGGCGGGCGAAGCCGTTGCCGTACTGGTAGGCGTCCATAAACTGGCGGCTGATTGCCAGTGCCTGGGCTTCACCCTGCGCTTCAATGCGGGCCTGTGCCGCCTCATTGAGCATCTGCGAGCTGGATGCCTCCACCAGATCGGCAGTGTGGTCCATGCGATAGAGCGAAAGCCCCACCAGCAGGGTAACAACACCCAGCAGGCTGAGCCCGGCGAGAAGGGTGATTTTCCATTGGATGGAAAGCTGTCTGAGCGACATGGAGACATCCTGACTAAAAGAGGCTTTGTCTGTTAGCGGCCGCAGGTGGTATTTCTTTATGCCAAACCCCGTTTTTTTAGTATGTGACCCTCCCTTTAAAAGTACGATTTGGCCCTGCAAATACTAGGGTTAAGGCCGATTGTGGACGATTGTGGGGCCGCTATCGGCATGCGCTTTGACATGACGCTGATGGTGCTGCAAAGTGTGCGCCCCCAAATACACCCACACTTCCAGATCCGGCGATTGGAACAGTCTTCTTTTGCCCGAAATTTTCCGCTTCACGGTGTTTTTATCGTGGTGCGCGCTATGAGGTTGTAATGATGAATGCAGTAATTGCCGCGGTCGGCATCATGCTGGTGCTCAGTCTGTCCCGTGTGCATGTGGTTATCGCACTGATTGTGGGTGCCCTTGTGGGCGGCCTGGTCGGCGGGCTGGGTATCGAGGCTACGCTAAATGCGTTTAATGGCGGCTTGGGTGGCGGTGCTCAGGTCGCTTTGTCCTATGCGATGCTGGGCGCTTTCGCAGTAGCCATTGCCAAGTCTGGCCTGGCCCATGCCATGGCCGATAAAGCACTGCGCATGGTCAACAAGCAGCAAGCCGTGGGTGGCAATCGGGTCAAATGGCTATTGATCGGCTTGCTGCTGGTGGTGGCTATTTCATCGCAGAATATTCTTCCTATTCATATCGCCTTTATCCCGCTCTTGGTTCCGCCGCTGTTGTATGTGCTGACCAAACTGAAAATCGATCGGCGCCTGATCGCCTGTGTCATGACCTTTGGTTTGATCACGCCCTACATGTTCTTGCCGGTGGGCTTTGGCAACATCTTCCTTAACCAGATACTGCTCGCCAACGTCAGCAAAAGTGGCGTGGATATCAGCGCTGTCAACGTGACCCACGCCATGGCAATCCCGGCTTTGGGCATGTTATTCGGCTTGCTGGTGGCGGTATTTATCAGCTACCGCAAAAAGCGCGATTATGATCTGGGCAAGATCGAGCAGGTCGAGCAGGTGGCCATTAGTTATAACCCGCGCACATTGCTGGTGGCTGGGGTGGCCATTGCAGCGGCGTTTATCATTCAGCTGTGGCTGGGCTCCATGATCATTGGTGCGCTGGCAGGCTTTCTGATTTTCTCGGCCTCGGGGATCGTGCGCTGGCGTGAGACCGACGATCTGTTTACCGAAGGCATGAAAATGATGGCCATGATTGGTTTCATCATGATCGCCGCTTCGGGTTTCGCCGAAGTGCTCAAAGCCACGGGGGAGGTCAAGTCGCTGGTTGAAGCGTCTGCCGGCTGGATCAACCACAGCAAGGGGGTAGGTGCACTGCTGATGTTGCTGGTGGGTTTGCTGGTGACCATGGGCATCGGCTCGTCCTTTTCAACGGTGCCTATCCTGGCGGCCATTTTTGTGCCGCTGTGTGTGCAACTGGGTTTCAGCCCCATGGCCATCGTGTGTATCGTCGGTACGGCGGGCGCTCTGGGCGATGCCGGTTCGCCAGCGTCGGACTCCACCCTGGGCCCGACTTCCGGTCTGAATATTGACGGTCAGCATCACCACATCTGGGACACCGTGGTGCCCACCTTCCTGCATTACAACTTGCCACTGCTGGCCTTTGGCTGGGTTGCGGCAATGGTCTTATAAGGCACGGGTTTTACGGCAGTTCGATCCGGCCGATTTCTCCGGGAACGGTCGGCCAGTCGCCTGCCGCCCAGCGCGCTCTGGCCTTTTCGATAAGGGCCGGGTCGCTGGCGACGAAGTTCCAGTTCATGCGCCGCGGGCCATCCAGCGGTGCGCCGCCGATCAGCACCAGGTGGCAGTCGCTGTCGGCACTCAGGGTCATCTCTTCGCCTGCTTCCAGCAGCACAAGGCTGTGGGGCTCCAGTGCCTGGCCATCCAGTTGCACGTCACCTTCAAGCATATAAAGCGCGCGTTCCGGGTAGTCGGCCGGGATCAGCAAGGTGGTGGCCGTTTGCATATGCACGTCTGCGTAAAGGGTAGGCGAGAGCACCGGTACCGGTGAAGTCAGGCAAAAGCCTGTTCCGGCTATCAGGCGAATCCGTACCCCGAGGTTGTCGCTTACGGGCAGGCTGTCGGCGGGGTGATGACTGTAGTGGCTTGCACCTTGCTCGTGGGTTTTGGGTGATGCCAGCCACACCTGCAGGCCGTGCAAATGTGAACCCTGCTCTAGCAATGATACCGGCGTGCGTTCGATATGGGCAATGGCTGCACCGGCGGTCATCCAGCTGACATCGCCGGGACCCACCAGTTGGTCAGATCCCAGGCTGTCCTTGTGCTGAATCTGGCCTTCAAACAGATAAGTCAGCGTAGACAGACCAATATGCGGGTGCTGTCGGATATTCATGCCGCTACCGGCAGGGTAATGGGTTAGCAGCATGTGGTCGAAAAATACGAATGGCCCGACGCTGCGGCATTTTGCCGAGGGCAGGGGGCGCAAAATCGGTTGGCCTTCTACGTCCTCGGCCCGAGGTCGGATCACTGTGAGTGCGCGCATGGTGCTGGCCCGGCAATGGATAAGCGCTGAGCATAACCCAGCGCTTATCCGGGCGGCAGGCCGTTACTGGCTGAAAGCGCCTTCAGACAGGTGGGTTTCGATGGTGACCTCGGCGGTGGTCATCAGTTTATGCACCGGGCACTTGTCGGCCACATTGTGCAGTTCCTCGCGCTGAGCGTCGGTCAGTACGCCCTTGAGGGTCAGTTTGACGTGCAGGGCATATTTGCCCTTAAGTTCTTCGCTGGCGTCGTGTTTGACTTCAACCGTGACTCCGGTGAGCGGGATCTCTTTTCTCTGTGCGTATAGCTTGAGCGTCAGCGCTTTGCAGGCGCCAAGGGCGGCATCGAAATAATCATGGGGGGTAGGGGCGCTGCCTTCGCCGCCCATTGTTTTGGGCAGATCGGTGAACACTTCGTAATCGTCGATCTTGATGCTGTGACGAAAACCTTCGTGTGACACGGTATTAACGGTAACAGTCATGGCAAACCTCAGCGTGGAGTGATTAAACGTCCTGATCTTTATAGAGCATGCTGGCGGCTGTACGTTCCCTCGGACAAAAAAATGCCCCGAACCAGTCGGGGCATTTTTTACATCGCGAGCGGGTGGCTTATTTGCCAGCCCAGCGCTTGAGGACCAGAGTGGCGTTGGTGCCACCGAAGCCGAAGCTGTTGCTCATCACGTTGTTGAGCGTGACGTTCTCGCGGGTCTTGGTCAGGATCGGCATGTCGGCAACGACAGGATCGATCTCTTCGATGTTGGCCGAGCCAGCGATGAAATTGCCTTCCATCATCAGCAGGCAGTAGATCGCTTCATGAACGCCTGCGGCGCCCAGGGAGTGACCCGACAGGCTTTTGGTCGAGCTGATGGCCGGGGCCTTGTCGCCGAATACCGCGCGCACACCTTCCATTTCCTTGGCGTCGCCTACCGGAGTAGAGGTGCCGTGGGTGTTGAGGTAGTCGATCGGGCCGTCAACGGTGGCCATTGCCATCTGCATGCAGCGGATGGCGCCTTCACCGCTTGGGGCAACCATGTCGTAGCCGTCGGATGTTGCGCCGTAGCCGACGATTTCAGCGTAGATCTTGGCGCCACGGGCCAGGGCGTGTTCCAGTTCTTCAACAACAACCATGCCGCCGCCACCGGCGATGACGAAGCCGTCGCGGTTTTTGTCGTAGGCACGGGACGCTTTTTCAGGCGTGTCGTTGTACTGGGTGGACAGGGCGCCCATGGCGTCGAACAGGAACGACTGGCTCCAATGTTCTTCTTCGCCGCCGCCGGCAAATACGATGTCCTGCTTGCCCAGCTGGATCTGCTCGACTGCAGTGCCGATGCAATGGGCGCTGGTGGCGCAGGCAGAGGAGATCGAGTAGTTCACGCCCTTGATTTTGAAGGGGGTGGCCAGGCAGGCGGAAACGGTGCTGCCCATGGTCCGCGTAACGCGGTACGGGCCAACACGCTTGACGCCTTTTTCACGCAGGATATCGAGTGCTTCCATCTGATTCAGGGTCGACGCGCCGCCGGAGCCGGCGATCAGGCCGGTACGCGGGTTGGAGACTTGCTCCTCGGTCAGGCCCGAATCAGTGATGGCGTCTTTCATGGCCAGGTAGGCGTAAGCCGCTGCGTGGCCGACGAAGCGATAGATCTTGCGATCGATCAGCTCTTCGAGAGGCAGGTCAATGGAGCCGGAAACCTGGCTACGCAGACCCATTTCGGCATATTCCGGGTTGAATCGGATGCCAGGGCGACTTGCACGCAGGTTAGCGGAGACGGTCTCTTTGTCATTGCCCAGGCACGAAACGATGCCCAGACCAGTGATAACGACGCGGCGCATGCGGATAACCCTTAAAAGTTGTCAGTGGAAGTAAATACGCCGACCCGAAGGCCTTCGGCAGTATAAATCTCGCGACCGTCGACAGTTACCGAACCATCGGCAATGGCCAGGTTCAGCTTGCCCTTGAGGACGCGCTTGATTTGAATGTTGTAGGTGACTTTCTTGGCGGTCGGCAAGACCTGGCCAAAGAACTTCACTTCGCCCGAACCCAGGGCACGACCGCGGCCCGGCAGGCCCTGCCAGCCCAGGTAGAAGCCGACCAGCTGCCACATGGCATCAAGGCCCAGGCAGCCCGGCATCACCGGATCGCCTTCGAAATGGCAGGCGAAGAACCACAGGTCCGGGGTGATATCCAGCTCGGCGACCAATTCACCTTTGCCGTACTTGCCACCCTCTTCGCTGATATGGGTGATGCGATCTACCATCAGCATGTTAGGGGCGGGCAGTTGCGCGTTACCCGGGCCGAACAGTTCGCCGCGGCTACAGCGCAGCAGATCTTCCCGAGTAAAGGCGTTTTGTTTGGTCATGCGAGCTCCTCAATCATCCCATGCGGCGGGTGGGGCAAATCTTCCCGACCAACTGAAACACAGGTGTTTCAGTTCGCCAGCCTACACATAGACTATTGCGTTGTAGTGAAAGTCACAGCGCAAAGGACAAGAATGTACACTTGTGCACTGAAAATTTAAATCGGGCCGGTTCAGTGGCCCATTCGGGTGCCTAAGACTGCCGCACTTTTGTCTTTTACGCCAGTCGCAGGTGGCCTTTTAGCCATAAGTTACTGGACCCAGCGCTGCAGAATTTGTTCCAGGTCAGCGCGTTTGAACGGCTTTGCCAGGTAATCGTTCATTCCGGCCTGCAGGCAGGTCTCCCGGTCGCCCTGCAGGGCATTGGCGGTCAGGGCGATGATGGGCAGGGCCCGGCAACCGGGCAACTGGCGGATTTGCCGGGTGGCTTCATAGCCGTTGATGATCGGCAGCCGGCAGTCCATCAAGATCGCGGCGAAGCGCTCGCTGTTGGCAAAGTGAATGGCCTGTGCACCGTCACTGACCATAGTCACTTCATACCCCAGGCTGCTTAGCATGGCCTCAATGACGGTCTGGTTAACCTGGTTGTCTTCCACCAGCAGCACTTTGCGCCCGGGTGCACAGATGGCCCCAGGCTCCAGCAACGGTCTCTGGCTGAGCGTGACGGGTTGATGCAGTTGCAGCGGGATTTCGAGAGTGAACACCGAGCCTTGGGCCTCTTCGCTCATGGCGTGCAGCGTGCCGCCCATTCGCTCCGCCAGCGTGCGGGCGATGGGCAGGCCCAGCCCGGTGCCGCCATAACGTCGGGAAATAGAGCTGTCGGCCTGCTGGAAGGCGGTGAACATGGCGTCCAGTTTTTCGCTGTTGATCCCGATACCGCTGTCACGTACGGCGCAGGTAAACCAGATCAGTTCGTGATCCAGTTGTTGCCAGAGCGGTTCGATAATCACCTGACCCCGTTCAGTGAACTTCAGGGCATTACCGATCAGGTTGACCAGGATTTGCCGGATCCGGGTCGGATCGCCCAGTACAGGCAAGTCCTGCAGCCCTTCAGGAATGTTCAGTTGCAAGTGCAGGCCACGTTGCACGGCGTTGTGCTGGAATGCCTGGGCGCAGTTGCTGACCATTTCGGCGAGGTTGAAGGGGATACGCTCCAGCTCCAGTGCTGAGCGTTCGATTCGGGAGAAATCGAGGATGTCGTTGATGACCTTGAGCAAGTGTTCGGTGGATTCCGATGCCAGGGCGGCATATTCGGCCTGCTCTTCGGTCATCTGCGTGGTTTCCAGCAGTTGCAGCATGCCCAGCACGCCGTTCATGGGGGTGCGCAGTTCGTGACTCATCATGGCCAGGAAGTCGGTTTTCGCACGGTTGGCACGCTCGGCTTCTTCACGTGTCTGGATCAATTGCGCAATGGCAGATTGTTGCTCGCGGCTGGCTTGCTCAAGGCCTGTGGCCAGGTTGTTGATGTGTTGGGCCAATGTGCCCAGCTCGCCGTCGTCGACCACGGGCAAGGGGGTTTTATAGTCGCCGTACTGGATGGCCTTGACCGCCTTGCTCATGTCACTGATGGGCCTGGACAGGTTGGACGCCAGGCGCTTGGCCAGCAGATAAGTGAAGCCCAGGGCAAACAAGGCAAGAATCACGGCCTTGAGCAGGATTTCCTGCTGGCGCGTGCTGAACGCTTCGCCGGACATGCCGACCAGTACCCGGCCCAGATAATCTTCTGTCAGGTCCGCAGCCTGTCGATTGCCGAGCAGTAAATAACCGCCGGAGGGGCTCTTCTGCACTCTGACCGGCGCCTGAAACACTTCAACCTGCGAGCTCTTGTCAGCATTGGGCGCGGGATGCTCGGCGTGGGCCAGTATGTCGTTGGCCCGGTTCTGTACCTGCACGAATTGAACATGGGGAATGTTCAGCGAGGCGTTGATCAGGGTTTCCAGCACATCGTTGTTCCCCGACATGATCCCGTACTCGGTGGCGGGTGCCAGCTGGTTGGCGATCAATTGGCCGGTGTGCTTGAGTTCCTGGCGCAAATCCTGGATTCGTACGAAGGTAAAAAAGCTGATCAGCAACAGCGTCAATAGCAGGGCCGGGCCCAGACTCATCATCTGCGTGCGGGTGTGGATGTCCCACCGGCTGCGAGTCATCATGGGAACGCGGCTCCGTCGGTCAGTCGCCAGTGCGTCAGTCCATTTCCACTGTCCATTGTCATCCTTGACCTGCGCGTGTTCATTTTGAAGTGCAGCAATGCTGCCTCTGGGTGTGAGTACCGGAACCGCATGGTAACCGAGGTCCTGTTCTTTTTCAGTCATGGCCATCTATATGCTGTGGGGCTGGTCGCGGGGGATGTGCTCCGTATAATGCCGTCATTGCCACTGCTAGATGGATAACGGGATTGCATATGACTGAACAGCACGCTATTGCGGTCTTGGGAGGCGGAAGCTTTGGCACCGCCGTGGCCAACTTGCTGGCAGAAAACGGTCATCGAGTGCATCAGTGGATGCGCGACCCCGAGCAAGCCGAGGCCATTCGCCTCAACCGTGAAAACCCTCGTTACCTTAAAGGGATCAAGATTCATCCCGGGGTCGAGCCGGTCACTGACTTGCAGGCCACACTCGATGCCTGTCAGTTGTGCTTCGTGGCTTTGCCGTCCAGCGCCTTGCGCAGTGTGCTGGCGGAGCATGCCGGGCGCCTGAGCGGCAAGATGCTGGTCAGCCTGACCAAGGGGATTGAAGCTCACAGCTTCAAGCTGATGAGCGAGATCCTTGAAGAAATCGCCCCGCAGGCACGCATCGGTGTGCTGTCCGGGCCCAACCTCGCCCGCGAGGTGGCCGAACATGCGCTGACTGCCACCGTGGTCGCCAGTGCCGACGAAGAACTCTGCACCCGCGTGCAGGCTGCACTGCATGGCCGCACGTTCCGTGTCTACGCCAGTGCCGACCGCTTTGGCGTGGAGCTGGGCGGGGCCCTGAAAAACGTTTACGCGATCATCGCCGGCATGGCCGTGGCGCTGGGTATGGGCGAGAACACCAAAAGCATGCTGATTACCCGTGCCTTGGCAGAAATGACTCGCTTCGCCGTCAGCCAGGGTGCCAACCCCATGACCTTTCTCGGGCTGGCAGGAGTAGGCGACTTGATCGTTACCTGCTCATCGCCTAAAAGCCGCAACTATCAGGTCGGCTTTGCCCTGGGGCAGGGGCTGAGCCTTGAAGATGCCGTTACCCGCCTGGGTGAAGTGGCCGAAGGCGTGAATACCCTCAAGGTACTCAAGGCCAAGGCGCAGGAACTGAACGTTTACATGCCATTGGTTGCCGGGTTGCACGCAATCCTGTTCGAGGGCTACACCCTGGAGCAGGTGATCGGGCAATTGATGCGTGGCGAGCCCAAGACCGATGTCGACTTTATCTCCACCAGCGGTTTTAACTGAGCACCACAGGAGCAGCACATGAACGACACTAAAAACGCACCCAAGTACGAGTCGCTTGTTTTGCGCGTGCTGTGGATGCTGGTTTTCCTGCTGGTCTGGCAGGTGGCACAACTGGTTCTTGGCGGGCTGGTGCTGGTGCAGTTGATTTACCGTGTGGTCTACGGTGCGCCCAATGGCGGCTTGATGAACTTTGGTGACAGCCTGAGCCTTTACCTGGCGCAGATCGGTCGTTTCGGCAGTTTTCACACCGAACAAAAACCCTGGCCGTTCGCCGACTGGCCAGTGCCGCGGGCACCTGAAGGCGAAGCGCCCTACACGCCAGGCGCCAATGGTGAAGGGACCAAGCCATGAAAGTCTGGATTCTGCGTCATGGCGAAGCCGAGCCCCATGCCCGCCGTGATGCCGAGCGTGAGCTGACCCCCCACGGGCGTGAGCAGGTGCTGGGCAGCGCCGCTCATTTGATTGGCCAGCCGCTGGACTGCATTCTGGTCAGTCCTTATGTGCGCGCCCAGCAAACCGCCGCGTTGGTTTGCCAGGCCCTGGGCTTTTCATCGCCACCCGTCACCGTGCCCTGGCTGACGCCCGAAAGTGAACCCAAGTATGCGCTCGGCAAACTGCCGGACAGCGGCAATGTGCTGTTGGTCAGTCATCAGCCGTTTGTAGGTGAATTGATCAGCCTGATGCTGCACGGGCACATGCGGCAACCGCAGCCCATGCACACGGCCAGCCTGGTGGAGCTTGAAGGTGAGTGGCCGCTGGCGGGCAGCATGACATTGCTCAGCGCATATCACCCCTGAGCATTGCAGCGGTTGCACAGTACGGTCGTAGTGCAAGATAGTTGGGGGCGGGTTAATGGCATTTGACGCTTGCGTCGAGGGCCAGTGGCTCCGTCACCAACACTCACTGACCAAGGAATGACCACATGAGCTTGTGGACGACCCAGCCAGATCTGGCACGCCTCAATGAAATGCGCAAAAACACCATTTGCGATGTGCTGGATATCACGTTCGATGCGTTTGACGACAACTCCATCACCGCAAGCATGGTAGTGGACCATCGTACCCACCAGCCCTTCGGCTTGCTGCATGGCGGTGCGTCGGTGGTGCTGGCAGAAACACTCGGCTCGATGGCCAGCTACATGTGCATCGATACGCAAAAATTCTATTGTGTGGGCCTTGAGGTCAATGCCAACCACTTGCGTGGCGTGCGCAGCGGCCGGGTGAGTGCAATCGCACGCCCGGTCCATATCGGTCGCACCACCCATGTGTGGGATATCCGCCTGAGCGACGACAGCGGTAAAATAAACTGCATCTCGCGCCTGACCATCGCCGTTGTGCCCCTGGGTGAAACACCCCCAGCGCGGTGATCAAACGGTCAGTCAATGGCCGTAGTGTCGTCACTCATGGCGCATACGGTCATTGATATGAAGAATATTCCTGCAGACAATACGGAATTCTTCCTACATCTGGATGCCTTGTATGTCTCGGCAGATTTTTTTCGCCCATGCCAACGGCTTCCCTTCAGCCACGTACGGGAAGTTGTTCAATGCCCTGGCGCCGGATTTTTGCGTGACGCATTTGTCACAGCACGGGCATGACCCGCGTTACCCGGTGGACAACAACTGGCATAACCTGGTCGATGAGCTGATATATCATCTTCGCCAGCAAGCCGGGCCCGTACTGGGCGTGGGTCACTCGCTGGGCGGGATGTTGCATTTGCATGCCGCAATCCGCTGCCCGCAGCTTTACCGGGGCGTCGTCATGCTGGATTCGCCGGTGTTGACGCGCACTGATCAATGGGTGATTCGCGCGGCCAAGCGCTTTGGCCTGATTGATCGCCTGACCCCCGCCGGTCGCACGCTGGGGCGGCGTGAAGAGTTTGCCGACCGTGAAGCGGCACGCGCTTACTTTGCCGGCAAATCACTGTTTCGCAGCTTTGACCCCGATTGCTTCGAGGCCTATCTGGAGCACGGCTTGCAACCTGTGGATGAGTGTTTGCGGTTGCGCTTTGACCCTGCCACCGAAATCGATATCTATCGCAGCGTTCCGCATACCAGCCCCGGGCAGGCCTTCAAGCTGCAGGTGCCGCTGACCGTGGTGCGTGGTCGCGACAGCCGCGTGGTCATGAACCATCATGCCAGGGCGGTGGCGCGCATGCCCAACGGCGAGGCGTTGAGTGTGCCGGGCGGGCACATGTTCCCGCTTGAGCAGCCGCAGGATACCGCCAGCCTGCTGAAACAGATTTTTGCCCGCTGGGAACTCCGTCATCCCGGCCTTTAACGAGCATTTCGCATGAGCCCTGTGGTTGAAGAAATTCGTCTGAGCCTGCCGCATATCGAGCTGGCTGCACATATATTCGGCCCCGAGGATGGCTTGCCTGTTATCGCCCTGCATGGTTGGCTGGACAACGCCAACAGCTTTGCCCGGCTGGCGCCAAAGCTGACGGGCTTGCGTATCGTGGCCCTGGATTTTGCCGGGCATGGCCATTCCGATCACCGTCCCCGTGGCGCCGGCTATGCGCTGGCGGACTATGCCTTTGATGTGCTGTGCGTGGCCGAGCAACTGGGCTGGGAGCGCTTTGCTCTGCTTGGGCACTCACTGGGTGCCATTGTGTCTGTGGTCATTGCCGGTTCGTTCCCGGAGCGCGTGACCCGCATGGGGCTGATTGATGGCATTGTCGCGCGCAGCGGCCCCGAGGGTGATGCCGCCGAGCGCATGGGCCAGGCTCTGCAGGCGCAGCTCGATCTGGAGCACAAGCGAAAGTCGGTGCATCCGACACTCGACCGGGCTGTCGAAGCGCGGATGAAAGGCCTGGTAGCCG
>NZ_WIWL01000234.1:0-16711 GCF_009600105.1 Pseudomonas sp. FSL R10-0056 | reverse complement strand
CATCTTGGCCTCCTGGCTTTAATGGCGGTGTATTTTACAGAAAATCGTATTTCTTGGGTTTACGTACAGAGCCTAGGCTCTGCTCGCACCCGTATTAATGGATTTGAACGGTTGAGCTTATGAAACGACAACAGGCATTAAAAAACCCCACTCACACGTCAACCCGCCTTCACACGTACCCATCGTGTGGAGTGTTTTGCATGCGCGCACGCCTGAGCGGCACTCCAGAACGTTAATTCTTACCGCACTGTAGATAGGAGGGTTTATGCAGCTCACCCCCAGAGAAGTCGAAAAGCTGATGGTTTACACCCTGTCGGACGTCGCATTCCGGCGCAAGGCTCGCGGCTTGAAATTGAACTATCCAGAGGCTGTTTCAATTATCACCGTGACCGCCCTGGAAGGCGCACGCGATGGCAAGTCGGTTGAGGATGTGATGACCGAGGCCAGCAAAGTACTCACCAAGGATGACGTGATGGAAGGCGTCAGCGACCTTATTCCCAACGTTCAGGTTGAAGCGATTTTCACCGACGGCAGTCGTCTGGTCACGGTCCACGACCCGATCAAGTAACCGTCTGCTTTAAACCCGGTAAACGCAAAACTTTCACGTTTTGAGGAATCAGTCATGAGCACCAAAGAGACAGCAGGCCCGCACCAGGATACTCACCCGAACCACAGCATCCCCCACGCCAAGAACCCCGGTGGCGTCAGCAAGGGCAATGAAGCCGATGTGCCTCTGGGCGGCACGATTTACGCCAGCACGCCCATCACCTTTAACGAAGACCGCCCCGTCACCAAGGTAAAGGTGCGCAACACCGGTGACCGTCCGATCCAGATCGGCTCGCACTTTCACTTCTTTGAAGTCAACCGTGCCCTGGAATTCGACCGCGCCGCCGCCTTTGGCAAGCGCCTGAACATCACGGCCACCACAGCCATCCGCTTCGAGCCGGGCGACGAAATCGAAGTGCCGTTGATCCCCTACGGTGGCAAGCAAACGCTTTACGGCTTCAACAACCTGGTCGATGGCTGGGTACCGGACAAGCTCACCAGCAACCATGAGCGCCCGGAAAAACTGCAGGCCATCCAGCGCGCAGTCGATCGCGGCTTCAAGTTCTCCGAGCCGGCCAAGCCGTCCAAGCCCGTCAACGACAAGTAACCACGCATTCTCATACTTTGCACTCGCGCCGTTGAACCATTGACGCTCGCGCGGCATTAGAAAAGGAGCCACCGATGCCAACCATTTCACGCAAAGAATACGCAGGCCTGTTCGGCCCAACCACGGGCGACAAAATCCGCCTGGGTGACACCAACCTGTTTGTCGAGATTGAAAAGGACCTGCGCGGTTACGGTGAAGAATCCGTTTACGGCGGCGGCAAATCCCTGCGCGACGGCATGGGCGCCGACAATACCCTGACCCGCGACAACGGCGTACTGGACCTGGTTATCACCAACGTCACCATCATCGACGCGATCCAGGGCGTAATCAAAGCCGACGTGGGTATCCGTGACGGCAAGATCGTCGGGATCGGCAAAAGCGGCAACCCGGGCATCATGAGCGGCGTGACCCCCGGCCTGGTCGTGGGTGTGAGCACCGACGCCATCTCCGGCGAGCACCTGATCCTGACTGCAGCCGGGATCGACACCCACATTCACTTGATCTCGCCGCAGCAGGCTTATCACGGGCTGTCCAACGGCATCACCACCTTCTTCGGCGGCGGTATCGGCCCTACCGATGGCACCAACGGCACCACCGTAACTGCCGGCCCCTGGAACATCCGCCAGATGCTGCGTTCGCTCGAAGGGCTGCCGATCAACGTCGGCATGCTGGGCAAGGGCAACTCTTTTGGCCGCGAGCCGCTGGCCGAACAGATCATCGCCGGTGTCGCCGGGCTCAAGGTTCACGAAGACTGGGGCGCAACCTCAAACGCACTGCGCCATGCGCTGCGTACCGGCGACGAGATGGACGTGCAGGTGTCGGTGCACACTGACAGCTTGAACGAATGTGGCTACGTCGAAGACACCATTGATGCTTTCGAAGGTCGCACCATTCACACCTTCCACACGGAAGGCGCCGGTGGTGGTCACGCCCCCGACATCATCAAGGTGGCCAGCCAGAGCAACGTACTGCCAAGCTCGACCAACCCGACCCTGCCTTACGGCGTCAACAGCCAGGCCGAGCTGTTCGACATGATCATGGTCTGCCACAACCTCAACCCGAACGTGCCGGCTGACGTGTCGTTTGCTGAAAGCCGCGTACGCCCGGAAACCATTGCCGCCGAAAACGTGCTGCAGGACATGGGCGTGATCTCCATGTTTTCCAGTGACTCCCAGGCCATGGGCCGGGTCGGTGAAAACTGGCTGCGGGTGATGCAAACCGCCCATGCGATGAAAGTGTCACGTGGCAAACTGCCGGAAGACAGCGCCGATAACGACAACTTCCGGGTGCTGCGTTACGTGGCCAAAATCACCATCAACCCGGCACTGGCCCAGGGTATCAGCCATGTGCTGGGCTCGGTGGAAGTCGGCAAGATGGCCGACCTGGTGCTGTGGGATCCGCGCTTCTTCGGGGCCAAACCGAAAATGGTGATCAAGGGCGGCATGATCAACTGGGCCGCCATGGGTGACCCGAACGCCTCTCTGCCAACCCCGCAGCCGGTGTTCTACCGTCCGATGTTCGGTGCCTTCGGCAAGTCCCTGCAAGACACCTGCGTGACCTTCGTGTCGCAGGCGGCGCTGGAAGACGGCGTGAAAGAAAAGGCCGGGCTGGAGCGTCAGGTCATGGCGGTGCGCGGTTGCCGCACCGTGTCCAAAAAGGACCTGGTGCGCAATGACCAGACCCCGCATATCGATGTTGATCCGGAAACTTTCGCGGTAAAAGTCGACGGCGTACACGCCACGTGCAAGCCCATCGATGTGGCCACCATGAACCAGCGTTATTTCTTTGGCTAATGCCTGAACGGGCCGCTACCGGGGGCACCTGCACCCGGTGGCACACGCCCGGCACATGATTCAGGGAAGGAGTTTGCGACGTGATTTTGATTGAACACATACTCGGCAACGCCAAGAAAGACCCGCACTGGCAGCACAAACTCGAAGGCGCCAAGGTTGACCTGCTGGTGCTCGACCAGCGTGAAGCGCAAAAAAGTCGCTGCCGGCGCACCAGCCTCGGCGGTCTTGACCTGGGCATTTCGCTGGAACGTAACGTGGTGCTTTCAGACGGCGATGTGCTGCTCTGGGATGAAGGCTCCAACACCGCCGTGGTGGTGCAACTGAACCTGCGCGACGTGATGGTCATCGATCTCAAGGAGCTGAAAAAACAGCCCCTGGACGTGCTGATCAAAACCAGCTTCGAGCTCGGCCATGCCCTCGGCAACCAGCACTGGAAAGCCGTGACCAAAAACAACGAGGTCTATATCCCGCTCACCGTCGAAACCAAAATGATGGACTCGGTGATGCGCACCCACGGCTTTCAACACCTGCCGTACGCTTTTGTTGGCGGCGCCGAAATCCTGCCGCTGCTGACCACATCCGAGGCGCGCCTGCTGTTTGGCGGTGCCGAAGAAACCGACACCCATGTTCACGTGGCCAGCCCGCAAGACAAGCTGGACGCTGCCGCCCTGAAGATCCAGGGCGTGCACAGCCATGACGCACACAGTCACAGTCACGACAACGGCCATACGTTTCACAGCCATAAGCACTGAACCCGGCAAGAAGGCGCATAGATGAACGCATCAGATCTAATTCGCATCATGCAGTTTGGCGATTCCGTATTGCCGGTCGGTGCCTTTTCGTTCTCCAACGGCGTGGAATCGGCCATTCAAAAAGGCATCGTCCACGATGTCCCGACCCTGAAGGGTTTTGTGCTCACCGCCCTCAAGCAGGCGGCCAGCTGTGACGGCATGGGCGTGGTCGCTGCGCACCGGGCTGCCGTGGCAGAAGACCGCGACGGCATTTTACGCGCCGACTGGGCGGTGAATAACCGCAAGCTCAATGAAGAAAGCCGGTTGATGGCCACGCGCATGGGCAAAAAACTGGCGGAAATGTCGATCCATGTCGTCGAAAAACCGCTGGTGCGCTGGTGGCTTGAACAGATCAAGGCCGGCAACGCGGCAGGCACCTACCCCGTCACCCAGGCCGTGGTGATGTCGACCCAGGGCATCGGTGCCCGTGAGGTCGTGGTGATGCACCAGTACGGCGTGGCCATGACCATCCTCAGCGCGGCCATGCGCCTGATGCGGGTCACGCACCTGGACACCCAGCACATCCTGTTCGAACTCAACCACGACATTGAAGCGTTCTGCGATATCGCCGAAGTCGGCGATATCGAGCAGATGTCCTCCTATGTCCCGATAGTCGATGTGCTCGCCGCCGTGCACGTCAAGGCACATGTACGGCTATTCATGAACTGACACCCCGGGCTGCGTCGGCATGTGTCGACGCAGCTTCCGCTCCCCTATCTGGTAAGGAAATAACCGTGAAAAAGATTACTCGTATTGGTATTGGCGGCCCGGTCGGTTCAGGTAAAACCGCGATCATCGAAGTGATCACTCCGATCCTGATCAACCGTGGCTACAAGCCCTTGATCATCACCAACGATATCGTCACCACCGAAGATGCCAAACAGGTCAAACGTACCCTCAAGGGTATCCTCGATGAAGACAAGATCCTCGGTGTGGAAACGGGTGCCTGCCCGCACACCGCAGTGCGTGAAGACCCGAGCATGAACATTGCCGCGGTCGAGGAAATGGAAGAGAAGTTCCCCGACAGCGACCTGATCATGATCGAGAGCGGCGGCGACAACCTGACCCTGACCTTCAGTCCGGCCCTGGCCGACTTTTATATCTACGTGATCGACGTCGCCGAAGGCGAGAAAATCCCGCGCAAAAATGGCCCGGGGCTAGTGCAGGCCGATATCCTGATCATCAACAAGATCGACCTCGCCCCCTACGTTGGCGCCAGCCTTGATGTGATGGAAAGCGACACCAAAGTGGTACGCGGCAACCGCCCGTATATCCTCACCAACTGCAAGACCGGTCAGGGCATTGAAGAACTGGTGGACATGATCGAGCACATGTTCCTGTTCGCACAAAAACCGGCGGTCAAAAGCGGGGTCAGTGCATGACAGCGCAGAGCCAGATCGTGAACAACCCGTCACGGCTACGCGCTCACTCACTCGGCATTGATGCGCCGGAGCTGTCGCAGTACCAGGACGAACCGGCGCAAATGCACAGCGGTGCCGTGGGTAAAAGCGGCTACCTGCGCCTGGGTTTTGAAAAGCGCGGTAACCGCAGCGTGCTGGCGGACATGGAGCGCCGCGTACCATCGCTGGTGCAACGGGCCTTGTATTGGGACGAGGAAATGCCCGAGCTGCCCTGTGTGACCATGATTTCAACTTCGGGCTGCGTGCTGCAGGGCGACCGCCTGGCCACAGATGTCAACGTGGGGGTGGGTGCCTGCGGGCACGTCACCACCCAGTCGGCGACCAAAGTGCATTCGATGAATGCCAACTACGCCTCGCAAATCCAGCACTTCACGATCGAAGAAGGCGGCTACCTGGAGTTTATGCCCGACCCGCTGATCCCCCATCGCAATGCACGGTTTATCACCGACACGCAAATCAGGATCCACCCCACGGCGACGGCCATCTACTGCGAAATCCTGATGTCGGGGCGCAAGTATCATCATGTGGATGAGCGTTTCGGCTTTGACGTGTACTCCTCCCGGGTGCGCGCCGAGAACCTCGAGGGTCGCGAGCTGTTTGTCGAGAAGTACATTCTTGAGCCAAAAAAAGAGAGCCTGGACGCCATTGGCGTGATGCAGACCTTCGATGTGTTCGGCAACGTGGTATTGCTCACGCCCAGGGAGCATCACGACCGGATTGTCGAGCGCATCCCGGCGCTGTTTGACATGCAGGCCGGGCTGGCCAGCGGGGTGACCCGCCTGCCCAACGACTGCGGGCTGATATTCAAGGTGCTGGGCAACGACAGTGGCGAGGTCAAGGCGCAAATCCGCGAGTTCTGGAAGGTGGCCCGCGAAGAAATCCTGGGCGTGACCCTGCAACCGGCGTTTTTGTGGAAGTAGCTGTGTAGCAGCTGCCGAAGGAACGAGGCTGCGTCCGGCGGCGCAGCCGTCGTAATTCCTGAGGACAGGGTTTGACTGGCACACCGCAGTGCCTGATTTTGCGACGGCTGCGCCGCCGAACGCAGCCTCGTTCCTACGGCAGCTGCTACGCAAGCTGATCCTGGCCAAATGCTCAATTGGGAGAGTCAATATGGAAGCTGCATCCAAGTGGTCGAAAATCGTGGATGGCAACGTCGTCCTTGAGTTTATCGACGTCACCCTGCGTGGTTGTGCTCAGGTCATGTTCCAGAATAACCCGCTGACCGGGCTACTGTTTTTTGCCGCCATTTTTGTCGGCGCGTTTGGCGAAGGCAACCCGGCCATGGCCTTCGGCAGTGTCCTGGGCACGGTCGTGGCAACCCTTACCGGTATGCACCTCAAGGACCGCACTTCCTGGAAGGCCGGCCTCTATGGCTATAACGGCTGCCTGGTCGGCGCTGCCCTGCCTACCTTCCTCGCTGTCACACCCATCCTGTGGCTATGCATTATCCTCGGCAGTGTGGTCTCGGTAATCGTCACCATCTGCATCGCCGATATTCTGAAGACCTGGAAAGTCGCCGCCCTCACGGCGCCCTTCGTGCTGGTGACCTGGACCATGCTGCTGGCCAGCTATGCCTTTGGCGGCCTGAACACCAGCGCCCTGCCCGTGCCCAACCTGCCCCATGATCTGGTCGCGTACAACACCAGCCTGTTCGATGGTATCGACCTGTTCAAGAGCACGTTCTACGGGATCTCCGAAGTGTTCTTGATCAGCACGGTGATCGGCAGCGTGCTGTTTCTCGCCGGGTTGGCGGTGTCATCGTTGTGGGCCGCGGTGTTCGGCCTGCTGGGCTCGCTGCTGGCGGTGCTGGTGGCCGTGGTGCTGCAAGCCGAACACGCCAGCATCAATAACGGCCTGTATGCCTTCAGCGCCGTGCTGACTGCCATCGCCCTGGGCTCGACCTTCAACAAGCCCAGCTGGCGCGTGTTGATCTACACCCTGATTGGCGTGGTTTTCACTGTATTTGTGCAAGGCGCCTTGAATACAGTACTGGCCCCGGTTGGCATCCCGACATTGACCATGCCCTTTGTACTGGCTTCCTGGCTGTTTCTGGTGCCCAACAAAGACGTCATGCCGGCCCACCGCCAATAATTTCGATCCCTTTGCCGGAGTCTTTCCATGACCGCGATTGCCTACCCCCTGACAAATGCCGAGCCGTCGAACACCACACGGCGCGCCATTTATCTGCTGACCGGCCTGATCGTGGCCAACCTGCTGGCTTGGGCCTGGGCCTTTATCGAGTTCGGCAACAACCCGGTCTTGATGGGCACCGCATTGCTCGCGTACGGCTTCGGCCTGCGCCACGCCGTGGACGCCGACCATATTGCCGCCATCGAAAATGTCACCCGCAAGCTGATGCAACAGGGCAAACGCCCGATAGCCGTAGGCACCTGGTTCTCCCTGGGGCATTCGACCATTGTGGTGCTGGCGTCTTTCGCGATTGCGGCCACGGCAATGGCGTTCAAGGACGATATGGAGTGGTTCCATGAAACCGGCGGCCTGATCGGCACCCTGGTGTCCTCGGTATTCCTGCTGCTGTTCGGCGTGCTCAACCTGGTCATCCTGATCTCGGTGTACAAGAAGTTCAAACAGGTCAAGGCCGGCCACACCCTGCCCCCCGAAGAACTGGACCTGATCACCACCCACCAGGGTGGCCTGATGGCGCGAATTTTTGGTCGGGTGTTCAACCTGGTTAACAAAAGCTGGCACATGTACCCGGTGGGCTTTCTGTTTGGCCTGGGCTTTGACACTGCCACCGAAATCGGCTTGCTGGGCATCAGCGCCACCAGCGCCTCCCACGGCATCAGCCTGTGGTCAATCATGGTGTTCCCGGTGCTGTTTGCGGTGGGCATGGCCCTGATCGATTCACTGGACAACTTCGTGATGATCGGTGCCTACGGCTGGGCGTTTTCCAAACCGGTGCGCAAGCTCTACTACAACATCACCATCACTGCCGCCTCGGTGGTGGTGGCCCTGTTTATTGGTGTTGTCGAAGCGCTGGGGTTGATTGCCGAAAAACTGCAACTCACCGGCGGGATATGGACGCCGATCAATGCCATCAGTGAAAACTTCGGCGAGATTGGCTACTGGATCATCGGGATGTTTGTCCTGTGCTGGCTGATTTCGGCCCTCAATTACTACATCCGCGGCTATGACCAACTGCCTGCCAACGCCTGATCAGAGGCTCAAGCACACGGGCTGCTGGTGGCAGCCCGATAAACCTGACCTACACTCCCCTCACCCCTTAACTGACGCGTCGTAGGTGCTATGACTTTATTACAGGACGTAAAAAATCGGATCTCCTTTGCCTATGGGGTCGCCTTGCTGGTTGCGATCAACGGCTTTCTTTTATTTCTGCCGGTGCTTGAACGTGGCGTTGCCCATGCCAATGCCAAATCCGGCTCCTTTGATACCTGGAAGGAGGCATTAAGCTTTTTAGCCTTGCTGGAAATCCCCGGGTTTGTGGTGGGGCTTGTACTCCTGCTGATGTCACTGGGGCTGTTGATCAAGTCACGCATCAGCTGGTTTTTTTCCCTGCTGCTGCTGGTGGCCACGGTCTGCGTGGATTTTTTCATTCTGAAAAAACCTGACGGCGTGACCTTCTTCTCGCTGGTCACCATTGCCGTGCTGGCCTTCTATTGGCGCCGTTTTGACCACTACAGCCTGGCCTCGGGCAGCTTCTTTGCGGTGGTCAGCATCGCCTCACTGATCGTCTACAGCACGCTGGGCACGCTCTACATCGGTGATGGCTTTGCACCGCCGGTGACGGACCTGCCATCGGCGTTCTACTTCGCCATCGTGGTGATGTCCACCGTAGGCTTTGGTGACATCGTCCCGCATACCACCGATGCGCGTTTTTTCACCCTGACAGTGATCATCCTGGGCATCACCATCTTCGCGATTTCGGTGGCGTCCATTGCCGGCCCGCTGATCAGCAACAACATCCAACGTATTGTTAAAGGCAGTATTACCCATATGGCGCGTAAAAATCACTACATTCTCGTTGGCGTTGGTTCCCTGGCACAAAACGTCTACAAAGGTCTGACCGATCGCGGCGAACACGTCACGGTGGTATGCGCGGCCGGCAGCCAGCATGACCTGCCGGAAAAGGCCGATATCATTGAAGGTGACCCGTCGGCCGCGTCGACCCTGAAACTGGCCGGAGCAGCGGACGCCAAGTACATCGTCACCCTGTGCGACAGCGACGCCGAAAACGTGTTCACCATCCTCGCGGCCAAGGAAGTGGCAGGCGACGAAACCCAGATCATCGCACTGGTCAACGAAACGCGGAACATGCCCAAGGTCAAACGCGTCAACCCGACCATGGTGCTGTCGTTGCCATTGCTGGGCAGTGAGTTGCTGGTGCGTACCCTGCAGGGCGATCAAATCAACAATGATCTGATCACCGAGATGTTCTTCGGCAAGCGTACGTCTTTGGCCTGAGACATGGCAGGATAAAAAAAGCCCTCTGACGAGGGCTTTTTCATGGGCGCTGCAAGGGCTTATTGCGGGGTATCGGATGCAGGCAGCGGCGTAACCTTGGCCCCGGCAATCAGACCCAGTTCGACGGCAGCAAAACCGATTACCAGGCTGATCACCAGATAGCAGATGGAGACAAAAACACTGCCCGGGCCTTGCATCATCTCGACTGCGCCAAACACGAAACTGGAGAACGTGGATAACCCGCCCATGATCCCGGTGCCGACCATCACGTGCACGTACTGGTTGATGCGGTTGCTCTTGAACAGCGACGTGGCCACGCCCAGCAGGAACGCGGCGACGATATTGGCGACAAAGATATCCATGGGAAAACCATCGGCCAGGCGCGGCACCGAGAGCATGACGAACTCGCGGCACATGGCGCCGAACGCACCACCGACGAAAATCAGAATAATCATGTTGAGCATGGTGTGACTCCTGAGTCAGCGCGCCAGCCAGGCGCCGAAAGCGGCGGCGGCCAGGCCGACCAGTACCGAGATGATCAGATAACCCGCGGCCCATGCACGATCCCTGGCCTTGGCCAGTTTCGAGGCATCCAGCTGCATGCTGCTGAATGTGGTGTAACCGCCCAGAATACCGGTGAGCACCGCGGCGCTGAGGAAGTCGCCGTAGCGGTCGCGCCAGTCCACGGTAAACAGGATGCTCAGGTAACCGATTACAAATGCGCCGCTGACGTTGATCAAAGATGTACCCAGCGGAAACGGTCCCTTATAGAACTGCCCTACCCGCAAACCGATCCACCAGCGCAACAGCGAGCCCAGCCCGCCCCCCAGCCCGACCCAGAAAACATCCAGCGCAGTCATGAAAGTCCCTCTCGTGTCTGTTGGTGAGTGGGGGAAACTCTAGTTCATAAAACAGCGGGCGGGCATGACTTGGGCCGGGTCTTTCGCTGTTACAGAAGAGTCCATGCCGGGGGCAGTGAGGCCTGAATGGCGCAGCTCATATTTGCTCAAGCTTTCAAACTGGCGCTCCTGAGAGTTGCAGGGTATTTGAGCAGCACAGGACGTAAAGCCAACTTGCAAAAGTCCCATCATGGGACCAGGATCGTTTTATGAGAATCATCGCAGTCAGTCAGCTCAAGATTTTTTGGCAAAAGCACCCAGGCTCAGAGCAATCCTTCCTCTGCTGGATAGATGAAGCGAAAAAGGCGAACTGGCAAACGCCGGCCGACATCAAGGGCAGTTTCGCCATGCCAGCATTCTCAAGAGCAACCGGGTCGTGTTCAACATCAAAGGTAACGCCTATCGGCTCGTGGTAGCTGTGGCCTACCGCTTCAGCGCCATCTATATCAAATTCGCAGGCACTCACCAGCAGTACGACGCCATCGATGCCAACACCGTGGAAATGGAGTAAGCCATGAATATTCGTCCAATTCGCACCGAGCAGGACTACAAAGACGCACTGAAGTCGGTTTCGCCGCTGTTCGACAATGAACCGCAGCCCGGGACACCTGAGGGCGATTACCTGGAGGTTATGATCACCCTGATCGAAGCCTACGAAGCCAAGCACTTTCCCGTCGACCTGCCCAACCCGCTGGATGCCATCCGCTTCAGGATGGAGCAGTCCGGGTTGTCAGCGGCTGACCTGGTGCCTGCGATCGGCCGGCAGAACCGGGTGTATGAAGTGCTCAACGGCAAGCGCTCCCTGACCCTGCCCATGATCTGGAAGCTGCATGAGATGTTTGGCATCCCGGCAGAGAGTCTGATCAAGCCGGTCAAGTCGTGACCGCCGGGGTAGGCAAAATCATGGGCGCGGGTGAAAAGGAGTACCATGCCCTCCGGCTTCATCCTATCGCCCCATGGAACCCCTATGTTTCCCAACGCTGAACGCTACAACCACTCCACCGAATACGCCAACAAACTGGTCGACCGTATCGGCCAGACCCCGGCCTGGATTGCCCTGCGCCTCGGGGTCACGGAAAAACGCATGCGCTATATCCTCGCTGGGTCCCGCACGATCAAGGGCGACACCACCGAAATCCTGATGAGCTATGCCGAGCAGTTCTGCCTGGAATGCCTGGCCGCCGAAGCCAAGGCCGCCAAGGATCGTGCCCGCTCCAAGGCCGCCGCCAGCCCTGCCAGCGACGCTTAGAACAACCCCAGTTGCCCGCCCACCAGGGCGCTGAAATTGTCATCGACAAACACCAGAATCGCGTCGGCCACCGGTTGCAGCTGACGCGACAGATAGTGCTCGTAATCCACTTCTGCGGTGCGGTTCTCCAACGGCTGGGGGCCGGCCACGGTGATCACGTAGCTGATCGTCCCGCCATTCTGGTACTGCCGGGGCCGCCCCTGCCGGTCGTTATACTCATCGGCCAGCCGCGCCGCCCGCACATGGGGCGGCACATTGCGCTCGTAATCACTGAGCGGGCGGCGCAGGCGCTTGCGGTAGATCAGCAGTTCATCATGCTCACCCGCCAGGGTGGCACGCACAAAGTCACGCACGTAGGCCTGCCAGGGCTGACGATTGAAGATGCGCAGGTACAACGCCTGCTGGAACTGCCGGGCCAGCGGTGACCAGTCGCTGCGCACGGTCTCAAGCCCCTTGTAGACCATCTCCCGACGGCCGTCGGCGTGCACCACCAACCCCGCATAGCGCTTTTTGCTGCCCTCTTCGGCGCCACGAATGGTGGGCATGAAAAAGCGGCTGTAGTGGGTCTCGAATTGCAGCTCCAGTGCGCTGGTCAGCCCATACTCGTCACGCACATGGGCCTGCCACCAGTCGTTGACGTACTGCACCAGCTCACGGCCGATACTCGCCGCGTCCTCCTCACTGTGCTGACTGCGCAGCCAGACAAAGGTGGAGTCCGTGTCGCCATAGATCACGCTATAGCCCCGGGCCTCGATCAGTGCCCGCGTCTTGAGCATGATTTCATGCCCGCGCAGGGTGATCGAGGATGCCAGCCGCGTATCAAAAAACCGGCAACCGCTGGAGCCCAGCACCCCGTAAAACGCATTCATGATGATTTTCAGGGCCTGTGACAGGGGCGCGTTTTTGTCCCGCTTGGCCACTTCGCGCCCCTTGGCCACGCGCTCGATAATGGCCGGCAAGCAATGCCGGGTGCGAGAGAAACGCGCACCACGAAAGCCCGGTACCGAGGTTTCATCGCCAGGCTCGCGCAAGCCTTCAACCAGCCCCAGAGGGTCAATCAAAAAAGTGCGGATAATCGACGGGTACAGGCTTTTGTAATCGAGCACCAGCACCGACTCATACAACCCCGGCTCGGACTCCATGACAAAGCCGCCGGGGCTGGCCTGGGGCGGTTTGTCCCCCAGATTGGGGGCGACAAAGCCCTGACGGTGCATCAACGGCATATACAGGTGATAAAAGGCCGCCACCGAGCCACCGCTGCGATCGGCCTCCAGCCCCGTGACCGAGGCGCGCTCCAGCAAAAAGGTCAGCAGCTCGGTTTTCGCGAAAATCCGCGTGACCAGTTCGCAGTCCTTGAGGTTGTAGCGCGCCAACGCAGGTTTGTCGTGGGCGAACATGCGGTTGATTTCGTCCATGCGCTGGTACGGCGTGCTGATGTCCTTGCCTTCGCCAAGCAGGGTCTGGGCGACGTTTTCCAGGCTGAAAGACGGGAACGACCAAGTCGCTGAGCGCAACGACTCGATGCCGTCAATGATCAAGCGGCCCGCAGCACTGGCGAAAAAATGGTTTTTGCGCGTGCCGTGTTCGCGCCACTGCATTTCACTGCTGCCACGCCCCAGCAGCAACGGGATACCAAGGCGCCGGGCATGCTCGTGCAACACCCGCATGTCGAACTGCACCACATTCCAGCCGATGATCGCGTCGGGGTCATGCCGGGCCATCCACTGGTTAAGACGCAGCAACAGGTCGCCGCGGCTGGCGCAGAACTCCAGGTCGAAATCCACCGGGGTATCGGCCGCGGTGGCCTTGCCCAGCATATACACCTGGCGCTGGCCACAGCCCTCGAGGGCAATGGAATACAGATCGCCCTGCTCGCTGGTTTCAATATCCAGGGACACCAGTTTCAACCGTGGCCGGTAGTCGGGATGCGGCTTGATCCGGGCGTCCAGCAGCGGGCCATCGCCCTGTACACGGCCGCCAAAGCTCACCGGCGCAGTGATAAAACGCTCCATCAGGAACCGCTCCGGCGGGCGTATATCGGCCTCGTACACATCGACCCCGGCGCGGCGCAGGCGCTGGGCGATGTCCATCAACTGGGCATGCTGGCGGCAGTAGAGGCCGATCACCGGGCGCGACTGAAAATCACACAGCGCCAACTCACGCCATTCGATATCGCGCTCGTTCTGCAGCAGAGCCTGGGCCTGGCCAAGCTGAATCTTGGGGATAAACGCGGTGCAGGTTTGGTAAGGCAGGCGCACCTGCTGCGGCCCGTCATCGGTGGCCAACCAGAAGTCGACCTCGATACCCGACGGCGTATCACGCCAGTGCCGGGTCAGGACAAAGCCCTGCCTCAAGTCCATTACGCGGTTACAGGCATGTCGCCAGCATCGCCAGGCGGCGCATGGCAGCAGCATCACCCGGCTGTTGGGCGTAGTAGCTCACTGCCGTGCCGGTGCCCTGGGGCGTCAGATCGGCAAAGGACTCGGCGCCACGGGTGTAGACGGTCTGTTTGCCAGCCTTGTCGTTATTGATATAGGCACTGGCATCGACCCCGAACACGCTTTCATCCTGCCAGGAAAACTTGATGCATTCGGCGACCAGCGCCGTGGCTTTTTCCGAAGCCAGCACCCGGGTCGGGGCCTGGCTACGGGCAGTGTCCATCGCAGGAGACACACAACCGGCCAGCATGGCCAGACTCATGACGCTAATCAGCATTCGCATTGGATAGCCTCTGGATAAAGGTCAATACGATATCACGCAGCCAGTGCCCATAGGTGGCTAAATAACCAGTAGTCCGCTGAATGGGCTTGGTCCCACAGAGAAAATATGTCGCCGGTATTGCAGTTAAAACCACCGGGGACAAATCCATTCCTGGGGGTGGCTACAGCAAAAGCAAAAATTTGAACAACACCAACCCTGCTCCCCGAGCGCAACACCTATAACCGCTCGTCATTTAAAAGAGACCCAGCCCACAGAATCAGCAGCATTTGCGTCGCCAGCCAGCGAATTTCGCGGTTGCTGCTAGCTTCAGTAAACAAATAAACACGCCGGGCATCGGACGATAAACCGCCAAAGAGCGATTGAAGGAGCACTACGATGGGAGCAAGTACCGCTCGCAAGGCCAGCTTTACCGCCCTCACCCTGATCCTGACGCCGCTGGCGGGCTGGGCCGACAACGCCCGTGACTGGCAAAACACCCCCACCGACCTGAACATGCTGTTCGGCTATTACAACCGCGTCGACTCCAATACCCCCATCGACACCTCGCTACCCATCGACGGTCTGTCCCTCAATGCCGACCTGTATATCCTGCGTTATGCCCGTAGCTTCGGTATCGACGGGCGCAACAGTGCCTTCGAGATCCTGCAGCCTTACGCCGATCTATCCGCATCATTCGACAACGCCCGCTATTTCACCGGTACCAAACACAACGGTGGCATGGGTGACACCCAATTGGTGTTCGCACACAACATCTTTGGCGGCCCCGCCCTGAGCAAGGAGGAGTTCGCCAAATGGACTCCCGAGACCTTTCTCACGGCAGCCCTGACAGTCACCACCCCCACCGGCGACTATGACAAGAACCGGGTGATCAATATCGGTGCCAATCGCTGGGTGTACAAACCCGAACTGGGTTTCGGCACCCCCATCGGCCCCACCTGGCTGGAGATCAACACCATGGTGTCGTTGTTCGGGTCCAACGATGAATACCAGGGCAACAGCAAGCTCGAACAAAAACCCCTGTATGCCATCGAAGGCCATTACAGCTACGACTTCAACCGCGCCCTGTGGGCTTCGCTGGACGCCACCTATAGCCGGGGCGGCGAGACAAAAATTGACGGCGACTGGCAGGACAACAAACAGGAAAGCACCCTGGCAGGCGCCAGCATGGGCTTTATGCTCACCCCCCAATTCGGCGGCCTGCTGGCCTATACCGACACCGTGAGCGAGCGCAAAGGCTCACCGGATATCGCCACCTGGACGCTGCGCATGCAGTACGTCTGGTAAGCGTCGTGACCATGCCTCGGGTACGTCGCGTAGTGCCAGGCCTGTTACTGGCCCTGGCCTTGCACGCCCATGCCGGCGACCCGTCCGCCATCGAGCCCGCGGCTGTGCAGGCCCTGGAGCAGATGGGCAGTTACCTGCGCAGCCTCAAGCAGTTTGGCGTCGAGGCCCGCAGCCAGACAGACCAGGTACTGGATAACGGCCAGACCGTCGAATTTCGGCACACCACCCGACTGCTGGCCCAACCGCCGGACAAGCTGCTGGTCTCGGTGGACAATCAGGGCATACACCGCACCCTCTATTACAACGGCAAGCGCTTCACCCTCTACCAGAGCCCCAGCCCCTACTACGCAAGCGCCCCCGCTCCGGCGAACATCAACGCACTGATCGACCTGCTCAATAGTCGCTATGGCATCGAGTTGCCGCTGGCCGACCTGTTTCGCTGGAACGCCAACACCGTCAGACAGGCCGGTTTGCGTTCGGCCGTGCTGATTGGCAGTGAGACGCTGGACGGCCAGCGCTGTGATCATTACGCCTTGCGTCAGGATGCTATCGACTGGCAGCTGTGGCTGCGTGAGGGCGAACAGCGCCTGCCGTGCCGCCTGACCATCACCCGCCGCGACATACCCGAGCAGCCGCGTCACAGCGTCGACTTTACCTGGCAGCTCACACCGGCAATCAGCGCCCACAGCTTTGATTTTGATCCGCCCGCAGGTGCCCAGGAAGTGCCGTTGCAGTGGGCCCCGAGCAAATACAGCCTGGAGGCGCAACCATGAAGCGTCTGCACTGGCTGTTCTGTGGCGTGCTCAGCGCCTGCCTGCTGCACACCTCTGTCGCCCTGGCCTGGCAACTGCGCGGTGGTGGCGGCGCACGGACTTTTGTGCTGCCGCACACTGGCGGACACCCAGCGCCGCACCCCATGCCACAGCCACAGCCGCATCCACAGCCGCATCCACAGCC
>NZ_WIWL01000233.1:0-17013 GCF_009600105.1 Pseudomonas sp. FSL R10-0056 | reverse complement strand
TTGCATGAGCTGCGCAAAAAGCCTGACGACGCCCGCCTGCACCCGCTCGGCCCAGGCGGCCAGCTTGGCGTCGTCAGGCTTTTTGCGCAGCTCATGCAATTGCCGGCGCAGCTTGTGGCGGTCGGCAATCATGGCTTGATCGAGGTTTTTCAACAGTTGGTCGATAGCAGGCGATTCGTCAGTCATCAGGTGCGCAGAATTCTTCGTAAATGCAGGGGGCGGATTGTCGCAGATTTGGACGCTCATGCACGAATCTGTAGGAATTAGCGCGTTGTCTTGTCCGCTGCATCCCCTACACTGCCCGCCTTGAAACTTGTAAGGAAAATCCCGTGAGACTTGTCGATTTGCTGCGCATGCTGTCGCTGGCAGGCATTTGGGGCGCCAGCTTTCTGTTTATGCGGATCATTGCACCGGTACTCGGGACCATCCCGACAGCTTTTTTCCGGGTTTCCATCGCAGCAACCGGTCTGGTGGTGATTCTGGCGCTGATGCGCGTGCGCTGGGATTTCGGCGGCAAACTCAAGGTAATCCTGATACTGGGGGTTATCAACTCCGGGGTACCGGCCACGCTGTATTCGGTGGCGGCCCAGGTGTTGCCTGCCGGTTACTCATCGATTTTCAACGCCACCACACCGTTGATGGGCGTATTGATCGGCGGTCTGTTTTTCAGCGAAAAATTGACCCTGACCAAAATGGCCGGGGTGTTTCTGGGCTTGCTCGGTGTAGGCATTTTGACCCGTGCCGGGCCGGTTGCTTTCAATCTGGACTTGCTGATGGGCGCCCTCGCCTGTCTGCTGGCCACCACCTTTTATGGATTTGCCGGCTTTTTGGCACGCCGCTGGCTGGATCAGCAAGGCGGTCTCGACCCTCGTCTTTCGGCACTGGGCAGTATGCTCGGGGCTACTTTGTTCCTGCTGCCGCTGTTCGGGCTGAGTGTGATCAATCAGCCACCGGTCAGTTGGGGCGGGACGAGTGTCTGGTTATCGTTGCTGGGTCTGGGGCTGGTGTGTACGGCGTTTGCCTATATCCTGTACTTCCGCTTGCTGACCAGCATTGGCCCGGTCAAATCCATGACCGTGACCTTTATGATCCCGCCGTTTGGCGTGCTGTGGGGCGCGCTGTTTCTGGGCGAGCCGCTGTCGATGGCGCACCTGTACGGAGGTCTGCTGATCGCCGTGGCGCTGTGGCTGGTGCTCAAGCCCGGGGCAATGGCAGCGTCCAAATAATCACATGCCGTGGTGGGGTTTTGGCAGGCAATTGACATAAAAAATCCAAAAAAAACCGCTCTCGAGAGAGCGGTTTTTTGTGTCTGATGCAATCAGCCAAACAACCAGCGCCACAGCAGTATCAGTACCAGCACCGCCAATATCGGCCGGGCGATACGATAAAGTTTGGGATTGCGGCGCTTCCACTGTTTGACCACGCCACTGAAGCGGTCACTGAAGGTTTTGCTCCAGGCATAGGCCTTGTTGATCCCGCCAACGCGTTCGTCGTCCAGGTTCTGCGGCGCAGTCGCCTTACCCAGTTGCGCGCTGACCCAACGGTTGATACGGGTCATCAGCGGGCTGGTCAATGGCCGCTCGATATCGCAAAACAGAATGACGCGGGTGACATCGGTTTCGTTCTTGACCCAGTGCACGTAAGTCTCGTCGAACATCACGTCTTCACCATCACGCCAAGCGTATTCCTCGCCATCGACAAAGATGCGGCAAGCGTCGGAGTTGGGGGTCGACAGGCCCAGGTGGTAACGCAGCGATCCGGCAAACGGGTCGCGGTGCGGGTTGAGGTGGCTACCGCCCGGCAACAGGGCAAACATCGCGCCTTTGACGTTGGGGATGCTGTTGACCAATTCAACGGTTTTGGGGCACAGCAATTCAGCCGATGGCAGCGCCTTGTCGTACCACTTGAGGTAAAAGCGCTTCCAGCCCTTTTTGAAGAACGAACCGAAGCCTGCGTCGTTGTTCTTCTCGGCGGCGCGTATATAGCCCTCATCGAACAAGTGCATGGCTTCTTCGCGGATCGCTTGCCAGTTGTCCTTGAGCACATCCAGCTCGGGGAACTTGCTGCGGTCCAGGTACGGCTTGGACGGTACCCCGGAGAACAGGTACATCAGGGCGTTGTAGGGCGCAAAGAACGCGGAGTGGTTGACGAATTGGCGCAACACCGGCAACCGTGCCTTGCCGCGCAGGTGCACGTAAAGAATGCTGCCGACAAATAACAGTATGAGCCCTGCCTTGATGGCGAAGGATAAGGTCATGCAACAACTCCTCAAAAATACCGTGCAGCATCAATAGCCCGATGTAGCAGCAGGCCATGATAAACACTACAGGCGTAGGACAAAACCCACGAATCCAAATAATCAGTATTAAGTCTTACGCAACAGCAGGCTGATTATTCAGAAACTTGGGCATTAGCCACTTGATTTGAGTCAGTTGCACAAACTCTGCGGGGAACGGGCGCGCCACCCCCCGCACAATGTTACGGGTGCAATTCCTGCTCGCTGAACAGGTCGCTGAACAGGAAGCTCGACAGATAACGCTCGCCCGAATCGGGGAGGATCACGACGATGGTCTTGCCTTGCATTTCCGGGGTTTCCGCCAGTCGCACCGCCACGGCCATCGCTGCACCGCAGGAGATGCCGCACAGGATGCCCTCTTCCTGCATCAGGCGCAGGGCCATGGCCTTGGATTCGTCATCGCTGACCAGTTCGACCTTGTCGACGATCGACAGATCAAGGTTTTTGGGGACGAAACCGGCACCGATGCCCTGGATCTTGTGCGGTGACGGCTTGATTTCTTCTCCGGCCAACGCCTGGGTGATCACCGGCGAGGTGATGGGCTCGACGGCCACCGACAGAATCGGCTTGCCCTGGGTGTGCTTGATGTAGCGCGAAACCCCGGTGATCGTGCCGCCGGTGCCGACGCCAGAAACCAGTACATCAACGCCGCCATCGGTGTCGTTCCAGATTTCCGGGCCGGTGGTTTTTTCGTGGATCGCGGGGTTGGCCGGGTTCTCAAACTGCTGCGGCATAAAATACCTGGCCGGGTCGCTGGCCTGAATTTCTGCGGCTTTGTCGATCGCGCCCTTCATGCCCTTGGCCGGCTCGGTCAAGACCAGCTCGGCACCCAGCGCCTTGAGTACCTTGCGCCGCTCGATGCTCATCGATGACGGCATGGTCAGCATCAATTTGTAACCACGCGCCGCTGCGACAAACGCCAGGCCGATCCCCGTGTTCCCCGACGTAGGCTCGATGATGGTCATGCCCGGCTTGAGTACGCCACGGCTTTCGGCATCCCAGATCATGTTGGCGCCAATCCGGCATTTAACTGAATAACCGGGGTTGCGGCCTTCGATCTTGGCCAGGATGGTCACGCCGCGCGGCGCAATGCTGTTGATCTGGACTAAAGGCGTGTTGCCGATGGATTGGGCGTTGTCTGCATAAATGCGGCTCATGGCGGGGTCCTTGTGCACCTTTTGGGAAGATCCCAAGGGTAGGCCTCACGCTGACATGCGTCCAGTCATGGCGTGACGCCTCATTCAGGGACTGAATGGCGCGTCTGCGTTCACCTCAGGCGGGCAGCGCGTTATAGTCGGACATACTTTTCAGTTCTCCCGCCCTGCCCCTTGCAGGACCCGGGTCATGGTTTGAGGAATTGCAGATGAAGTTTGAAGGCACACGCGCCTATGTGGCCACCGATGACCTGAAACTGGCGGTCAACGCGGCCATTACCCTGGAGCGGCCGCTACTGGTCAAGGGCGAGCCCGGCACCGGTAAAACCATGCTTGCCGAGCAACTGGCTGAATCCTTTGGCTGCAAGCTGATCACCTGGCACATCAAGTCAACCACCAAGGCCCACCAGGGCCTCTATGAGTACGACGCAGTCAGTCGCCTGCGTGACTCGCAACTGGGTGTCGACAAGGTTCACGATGTGCGCAACTACCTTAAAAAGGGCAAGTTGTGGGAAGCCTTCGAGGCCGAAGAACGCGTCATCCTGCTGATCGACGAAATCGACAAGGCAGACATCGAGTTCCCCAATGACCTGCTGCAAGAACTCGACAAGATGGAGTTCTACGTTTACGAGACGGACGAGACGATCAAGGCCAAGGTGCGCCCGATCATCATCATTACCTCCAATAACGAAAAAGAACTGCCGGACGCCTTCCTGCGCCGCTGCTTCTTCCACTACATCAGTTTCCCGGACCGCACCACGCTGCAGAAAATCGTCGACGTGCACTTCCCCAACATCAAGAAAGAGCTGGTCAGCGAAGCGCTTGATGTGTTTTTCGATGTGCGCAAGGTCCCGGGCTTAAAGAAAAAACCTTCTACCTCCGAGCTGGTCGACTGGCTCAAGTTGCTGATGGCCGACAATATCGGCGAAGCGGTGTTGCGCGAACGTGATCCGACCAAAGCCATTCCGCCACTGGCTGGTGCCCTGGTGAAAAACGAGCAGGATGTGCAATTGCTTGAGCGCCTGGCGTTTATGAGCCGCCGCCCCAATCGCTGATTTCCGAGAAGGCGAAAAGCATGCTGCTTAATCTGTTCAATGAAATGCGTGCGGCCAAGGTGCCGGTTTCAGTGCGTGAGCTGCTGGACCTGATCAACGCCCTGAAAAACCGGGTGACCTTCGCCGATATGGACGAGTTCTATTATCTGGCCCGTACGATCCTGGTGAAGGACGAGCGCCATTTCGACAAGTTCGACCGCGCATTTGGCGCCTATTTCAATGGTCTGCAAAACCTCAATGAACACCTGGAGGCACTGATCCCCGAAGACTGGCTGCGCAAGGAGTTCGAACGCTCGCTGAGCGACGAAGATCGCGCCCAGCTGCAGTCACTGGGCGGGCTGGACAAGCTGATCGAGGCGTTCAAGCAGCGTCTGGAAGAGCAAAAGGAACGCCATGCCGACGGCAACAAATGGATCGGCACCGGTGGCACCAGTCCGTTCGGCTCGGGCGGTTATCACCCCGAAGGCATCCGCGTGGACGATGCTGGCGCACGTCAGGGCAAGGCGGCCAAGGTCTGGGAACAGCGCGAGTACAAGAACCTGGATGATCAGGTCGAGCTGGGCACGCGCAATATCAAGGTCGCGCTGCGTCGGCTACGTAAATTCGCCCGCCAGGGCGCAGCGGATGAGCTGGATATCGATGGCACCATCGACCACACCGCTCGCGATGCCGGGTTGCTGAATATTCAGATGCGCCCGGAGCGGCGCAACAATATCAAACTGCTGTTGCTGTTCGATATCGGCGGTTCGATGGACGCCCATATCAAAATTTGTGAAGAGCTGTTTTCCGCGTGCAGAACCGAGTTCAAACATCTGGAGTACTACTACTTTCACAACTTTATCTATGAATCGGTGTGGAAGAACAACCAGCGTCGTCAGGTTGAGCGCATCTCGACCCAGGACCTGCTGAACAAATATGGCGCGGATTACAAAGTGATCTTTATCGGTGACGCGACGATGGGGCCCTATGAGATCACCCATGCCGGGGGCAGTGTCGAGCACTGGAATGAAGAGCCGGGCTACAAGTGGATGCAGCGTTTTATGGAGAAATACAAAAAGCTGGTGTGGATTAACCCGTATCCCAAGGACACATGGCATTACACGGCTTCGATCGGGATCGTACGTGATCTGATTGAAGACCGCATGTATCCGCTCACCCTTGAAGGGCTGGAAGAAGGGATGCGGTTTTTGGCCAAATAATTCAGCGCGGTGAGTGTGGCAGCGGGCTTGCTCGCGATTGTTCGACGCGGTGTTCCTGCTTTACCGCGCCGCCTGAATCGCGAGCAAGCCCGCTCCCACATAAATGGCGCTAAGCCACAAATCGCCGCATAAACACCACATGCTGGCGTTGCGCCGCCTCCTGCGTGGTCGGACGCATATGCACGCCCTCCCCCGGCAAGCACTGGGCCAGTCGCGCCAGCGCCAAAGGCGTCAAGGCGCCAAGTCGCGGGTAACCGCCAATGGTCTGGCGGTCATTGAGCAGCACGATCGGCTGGCCGTCCGGCGGCACTTGAATGGCGCCCAGCGGTATCCCTTCCGAGATCATCGGTGCGCCCTGATACACCAACGCAGGCCCCAGCAAACGGATGCCCATGCGATCGGCGCGAGTGTCCAGCGTCCAGGCGCTGTTGAAAGCATCGAAGGTACTTTGCCCGCTGAAAGCACCCATTTGCGCGCCCATTACCACGTCCAGCGCCGGATTGGCGCTGAATACCGGTTGCAGTTCGCATGGCAACTCTCGCAATTGCCCGGCATGCCCGGCGTACGTCAATTCATCACCTGCCACCAGCCCGCGACCAAAACCATCCGGCCCGCCGAGCTGCTCACGGGCGACAGTCGCGCAACTGCCCAGCACTTGCGGCGCAACAAAGCCCGCGGGCGCTGCCAGATAAGCCCGGGCACCGCTCAGCGGCCGGGTAAATACAAGGGTCTGGCCTTGCTTCAGGACAAAACTGCGCCAGGACTTGAGCGGCTGCCCGTCAATGGTGGCCGCCAGGTCCGCGCCCGCCAATGCCAGAGTGCAATCGGCCTTGGCAACAAGGGTCAGGCCGCCCAGGGTGATTTCAATCACCGCTGCATCCGGCGAATTGCCCAGCAGCCAGTTGGCCCAGGCCATCGACAGCCAGTCTGCGGCGCCGCCCTGGGTTACGCCCAAATGCCGCACGCCAAAACGCCCCGCGTCTTGCAGCAGGCACAATGGAGTGCTGGCCTGAATCAATAAGTGGCTCATGCCAAGGCCTCCTGAGGCGTGTCGTCACCGCCCAGGCGGATAAATTCAGCATGGGACACGGGTGCAAACTGCACCCTGTCACCGGGTTGCATCAGGCTGTAGCCATCACGTTCACGATCAAACAGTGCGCTCGGCGTACGCCCGACCAGGTTCCAGCCCCCCGGGGATTGCGCCGGGTAGGCTGCCGTCTGTCGCTCGGCAATGCCCACGCTGCCACTGGCCACACGCTTGCGCGGGGTGTTCAGGCGTGGCGCGGCCAGAGCCTCTTCAACCAGCCCCATAAAGGCAAAACCTGGAGCAAAACCCAGGGCAAACACCTGGTATTCGTGCTCACTGTGCCGGCGAATCACTTCGCTTACCGAGCAGCCGGCGCGCTGGGCCAGCAACGTCAGTTCCGGGCCCACGCTCACGTCGTACCACACGGGCAGCACATGACACTGGCCAAGGTTGCGGGTTTCCGGGCGCAGGTCGGTCAAGGCCTGGGCGATCAATTCACGGGCCTGGGCCGGGGTCAGCGCCAGCCCGTCGTAATGCACCATCATTGTGGTGTAGGACGGCACCAGATCGATCAGATGCACCGCAAAGCAGGTGCGGATCCGCTCGCTGGCAGCCAGTATCCAGGGCATGTTGCTTTCGGCAATTTCATCAAACAGGCGCAGCATCAGGCAATCGATGGCGACCACTTCGATACGCGGCTTCATGCCCGCGCCTGCTGCTCAAGGGCTTCGCGAATACGCTGCACAGCAGCAATCGAGCTAATGTTGTCGCCATGCACACACAGGGTATCAGCGTGCAAATGCAGGGCACTGCCGTCACTGGCAAGCAGGGCCTTGCCCGCTGCAATGGTCAGGGCCTGCTGCACGATGACATCCGCATCGTGGTGGACTGCCCCCGGTAGTTGTCGCGAGACCAGCCGCCCGGCATTGTCGTAGGCGCGGTCGGCAAAGGCTTCAAACCACAGTGTTACCCCAAACTCGTCGCCGATTGCCTGGGCGGCGCTGTTGTCGCGCGTGGCCATCAGCATGAGCGGCAAGCTGGAATCGTAAGCGGCCACAGCCTGAACCACTGCCCGCAGCTGTACCGGGTTGGCCATCATGTCGTTGTACATCGCGCCGTGGGGTTTGACATAGCTGACCTGCACACCCTGTGCGCGGCAAATACCGTCCAGTGCACCGATCTGATAATGCAGCAGATCCTGCACTTCCTGCGCCGAATAGCTCATGGATCGGCGCCCAAAGCCCGCCAGATCCTGATACGCCGGATGAGCACCGATCTTCACATTATGCGCCACAGCCAGGGCCACGGTTTTGCGCATGATGCCCGGGTCGCCGGCATGAAAGCCGCAGGCAATGTTGGCGCAATCGATAAACGGCATGACTTCGGCATCCAGGCCCATGGTCCAGCTGCCAAAACTCTCACCAATGTCACAATTCAATAACAGGCGGCTCACGATGATGCTCCTGTGGTCTTTTTATAGATTAGGTAGGAGCATTTTTCGACAGGCGCGGGCCATTCGTCCAACTAATAAAAGCCGGGCTCGGGCATAAGAAAAATTTGATTGCTTAACATTTCTTGTGAAAGGGGATATTCCCCCGGGGTCAGTAGCTGCGCTCGCGGCGGGCAATGCGCTCACGCTGGCGTTTGCCGCCGAGCACGACCCAGTCCACCAGCCGCAGGAAACCTTCGATAATGAAGGAGAACAGCAAGGCACCCGCCATCGCCCAACCAATGGCGCTCGGCGACAACAACACCTGGTAGGTGTAGGCGTTCAGGGTTTCTTCGCGAATGGCCGGGTCAGCCGCATAGGCCACTTGCAGGGCGCGCATGTACCACGGGCCCTGCATGGCCTGGAACTGCTCATCAAGCAGGCGTTGACGGTTGAGCAAGGTGCCGAGGCTGCCGGCATCACTGCGAAAAACCGGGTCATCGCTGGCCTGGTAATGGGCCACCAGCGCTTGCAGGTCACCCTTGAAAAACTGGTTGGCGGCGTTCTGGAACCCCGCCAACCCGGTCTGGGCCTCGATCAGATGAGCTTCAACACGGTTGGCGTAATCATTGATAAACCCCGGCACTTGCACACCGATCAGCAGGCCAAGGGTAAACAATACCAACCGCAGGTAGCTCAGGAACATACACACCCATCCTTATTCGGTTATGCCCTGGCTGACGCATTCACCGCGTCGCCACAGACTCCATTGGCCCGGTTCGTAGCGTGTCCAGGTTTCGTTTTCAGTCAGTGGCTCGGTGGCAATCACGGTGACTACATCGTTGGGCGTGGTCTCTGCCTGAAAATCGACGATAACATCGACATCTTTCAGGCGCGCCGGGCCAAACGGGGCTCGCCGGGTAATTTGCGCCAGCTTGGTCGAGCAATGACAGAAAAGCCAGTCGCCATCACTGAGCAGGCAATTGAACACGCCTTTGTTGCGAAACCCGGCGCAGGCCTCAACCAGCACCGGCAGGATACGTTCGACGTCGACCGGCTCCGGGAAGGCTTCACGAACCCGGTTGAGCAGGTCACAGAACGCTGCTTCGCTGTCGGTGTCACCAATAGGGCGATAAAAACTCGTACTCGGAGAAAAGTCGGCCAACTGGCCATTGTGCGCAAAACACCAGTTGCGTCCCCACAGCTCGCGAACAAACGGGTGGGTATTGGACAGGCACACCTTGCCCACGTTGGCCTGGCGGATATGGCCAATCACCACTTCGCTTTTGATCGGGTAACGCTGCACCAGCAGGGCAACTTCAGAGTCGCAACTGGCGGCAGGGTCCTGGAACAGGCGCAGGCCCCGGCCTTCATAGAAGGCAATGCCCCAGCCATCACGATGCGGGCCGGTGCGCCCGCCGCGCTGCATCAGGCCGGTAAAGCTGAACACAATATCAGTCGGGACGTTGGCGCTCATGCCCAATAATTCACACACGCTCGCACTCTCGCATTCAGGCTGGACGAAACAAAATTACAACCGCGGCTCGACCCGGGATGGGCCCGATGCACGCGGCGCACTCTTTGACGCATAACGATCATCACCAGCCGAACCGAAAGGCTGGTCGTCTTCAGGATCGGCCTGGCGAGCTTTGGCGGCCGCTGCAGCTTGCGCCTTGCGGGCCTTGCCGGCGCGCTCGATCGGCCAGCGGATCAGCACAAATATAGCGTAAACGCACAGTGCAATTATGGCGTACATCAGCAGGTCAGAGACCGCGCGCCAGGCGTTGTCGCCCACTTTAAAGGCCAGATCCAGAGCAGCAATCGCCACTGCAGGGGCAAATTTTTCCTTGACCGGGTCAATGATGGTCGGGCTGAACAGCAACACGGCCATTAATACCCGCAACGGTTCGCGCAACCAGCGCCACATAAAGCGGGTCATGCGGCACCATACGAGCAGGCAGCCCAAAGCAGCAAAGGCGTAAAGGCCCCAGGCGATCAGATAGTCGTTCTCGGTCATGGTATCCATGGTCGGCAGGCAATGAGAGGCTATGATAACGGCTTTTAGGCAGTGCGGCTGCAACGCCGTCAGCGTCACTTATTTTTCATGCAGATTTCAGAGCACACTCAATGACCCAATCAGCCTCCCCAATCAGCGCTCCTATCGCACATAAGATCGAGGGCTCAGACCCTTACTCGTGGCTGCAAAACCGCGACAGTGACGAGGTTTTGGACTACCTGAAAGCCGAAAACAGTTATCAGGAGGCGCAGTTGGCCGACCAGGCTGAATTGCGGGAGACGCTGTTTCAAGAGATCAAGGGACGGATTCGCGAGACTGATCTGTCGCTGCCCTCCCCCTGGGGCCCGTATCTGTATTACACGCGCACCAACGCCGGCGATGAATACGCCCGCCACTACCGTTGCCCGCGCCCGGCCGATGACAGCCAGCAGGTGGACGAGAACGCCGAACATTTGTTGCTGGACCCCAATGCATTGGCCGATGGTGGCTTTATTTCTCTGGGGGCGTTCAGTATCAGCCCCGATCACCAGCGCCTGGCCTACAGCCTGGACACTAGCGGCGAAGAAACCTACCGCCTGTT
Source organism: Pseudomonas sp. FSL R10-0056 (assembly GCF_009600105.1). Classification (NCBI taxonomy): domain Bacteria; kingdom Pseudomonadati; phylum Pseudomonadota; class Gammaproteobacteria; order Pseudomonadales; family Pseudomonadaceae; genus Pseudomonas; species Pseudomonas sp. FSL R10-0056. The sequence continues at coordinate 6,256 of NZ_WIWL01000233.1, read as the reverse complement.
TGTAAAAGAGCTGGGCAGCGGCACGGTCACCGAGCTGCCGTTTGAAGACTGCGATGGCAGCATGACTTGGGCGAATGACAGCCAGACCCTGTTTTTCGCCGGGCTGGACGACACCCATCGTCCGCACAAGTTGTTTCGCCACACCCTCGGCGAAACAGCTGCCCATGAAGTATTCCATGAAGCGGACGGGAGGTTTTTCCTGCACTGCTACCGCTCTAGTTCTGAACAGCAACTGATTTTGTTGCTTAACAGTAAAACCACCAGCGAAACCTGGGTGCTGGACGCCAACCTGCCGCGCCAGCCCTTCAGCTGTCTGGCACTACGGGTTGAAAACCACGACTACAGCGTCGATCACGGCCTGTTTGAAGGCCAGTGGGCGTGGTTTATCCGCACCAATCAGGACGGCATCAACTTTGCCCTGTATTACGCCTTCGGCGAGGTGCCGTCACGCAATGACTGGCAGCCACTGATTGCCCATAGTGACAGCGTGATGCTGGAAGGCATGACCCTCAACGCCCAAGCCTTGTGCCTGAGCCTGCGCGAGGGCGGCTTGCCCATTATCGAAATCCGCCCCGACGGCCTGACGCCATATCGCGTGCAATTGCCGGACGCGGCCTACAGCCTGTATGTGCAAGACAGCCTGGAATTTGACAGCAAGTACATTCGCCTTCGCTACGAGGCGCTGAATCGCCCGGCACAAGTGCGCCAGTTGACCCTTGCCACAGGCGAGCAAAGCGTTCTCAAGGAAACCCCTGTGCTGGGGCCATTCAACGCCGATGATTACGTCAGCCATCGTTTATGGGCCACCGCCCCCGATGGTACTCAGGTGCCGATCAGCCTGGTGGTCAAACGCGATGTGCTGGGCAAACCTGTGCCGCTCTACCTGTATGGCTACGGGGCCTATGGCGAATGCCTTGACCCGTGGTTTTCCCATGCCCGTCTAAGCCTGCTTGATCGTGGCGTGGCCTTTGCCATTGCCCATGTGCGTGGCGGCGGCGAGTTGGGCGAGGCCTGGTATCGCGCGGGCAAGCAGGAACACAAACACAACACCTTCACCGACTTTATCGCCTGCGCCGAACACCTGATCGACCAAGGGCTGACCCGCAGCGAACAACTGGTCATCAGTGGCGGCAGCGCCGGTGGCCTGTTGATCGGTGCCGTACTCAATCAGCGCCCGGAACTGTTCAAGGCAGCGATTGCCGAAGTGCCGTTTGTGGATGTGCTCAACACCATGCTCGACCCGGAACTGCCGCTGACCGTCACCGAATACGACGAATGGGGCAACCCGCAAGACCCCGAGGTCTATGAACGGATCAAGGCTTACGCGCCCTATGAAAACGTTACCGCGCAGGCTTACCCGGCAATGCTGGTGATTGCCGGGTACAACGACAGTCGCGTGCAGTACTGGGAAGCGGCCAAATGGGTGGCCAAGCTGCGCGCCAGCAAGACCGACAACAACCTGCTGTTGCTCAAGACTGAACTGGAGGCGGGCCATGGCGGCATGAGCGGGCGTTATCAGGGCTTGCGCGACGTGGCGCTGGAATATGCATTTGTGTTCAAGGTGCTGGGGATTTGACAGCCCCGCCGATCACACCCCTCTTCAACCGTTAGAGATACTGTAACCGTGGGAGCGAGCCTGCTCGCGAAGATCGTTCCCGAGCAGGCTCGCTCCCGCAAAGGCAAAGCATCAGCTCGGTGGATGCACGGTCAATCCTGTGGGCTTTTGCCCTTCGGGTCTTTAAGCTCCAGCCCCGGCAGTGGCTGATCCTTGGGCGGCTGCGGCAGGTCGATCGGTGGCAGCGGTATCAGGCTGCCACTACCGGCCACAGGCTTGGGCACGGCGCGCGGGGTGATTTGCGGGTACGGGGTTGGCGTGGCGGTGCCCGGCGAACCCGGCGCGGCTGTCACGGGGGTAATCGGTACCGTGGTCAATTCCGCTGCCTGGGCCGCACTTATCAAGAGCGCGCACCCTGCAATGGCCGTTAGAATAGTGCGTTTCATCAATCACTCCGTTGCCAGACCGGCTTGTCTGCCCTCAGGCTACTCGTAACCTGCGGTTTTTGCCCCCCTCAATGAGATTTCCATGAAACGTTTTGTTTTGCTCGACACCACTCCGATCCCCGAAAACGGCGGCGCCTTGTGCCTGTTCGAGTATGGCGAAGACTTCGTGATCAAGATTCAGGGTGGTGATGGCGGCCAGCTGATGAACACCCGCATGCACGGCTCCGAAGACGCACTGGCCGAAATACCTTGCCGCAAAGTCGCAGGGCGCCAGCAATCGCGGGTACTGATCGGCGGGCTGGGCATGGGCTTTACCCTGGCTTCGGCACTCAAACATCTGGGTAAAACGGCTGAAGTGGTGGTTGCCGAACTGGTGCCCGGCGTTGTGGAATGGAACCGCGGCCCGCTGGGCGAAAAATCGGGCAACCCGTTGCAAGACCCACGCACCGTGATTCGCATGGAAGACGTGGCCAAGGTGCTGCAAGCCGAACCCAACGGTTTTGACGCAATCATGCTCGACGTCGACAACGGCCCCGAAGGCCTGACCCAAAAAGCCAATAGCTGGCTGTATTCGGCCGGCGGCCTGAGTGCCTGCGCCAAGGCCTTGCGCCCCAAAGGCATACTGGCGGTATGGTCTGCCAGTGCCGACAAACAATTTTCGGACAAACTGCGCAAAGCCGGTTTCAAGGCTGAGGAAGTCCAGGTGTTTGCCCACGGCAACAAGGGCACCCGACACACCATCTGGATTGCAGAAAAAATCAAAGGCTGATCAACAGCTAAACTTAACGACATAACCGTCATTAGTCTTACAAGGTGAACCCATGAGTTCGGCGAATCCACCCTCCCACACCGCCAAGCTGGATCGCATCCTGGCCGATGCCCAGCGTGACCGCGAAATGGGCTATCGCGACAAGGCCCTGAAAATGTACCCCCACGTGTGCGGCCGCTGCGCCCGTGAATTTGCCGGCAAGCGCCTGAGCGAGCTGACTGTTCACCACCGCGACCACAACCACGACAACAACCCGCAGGACGGCTCCAACTGGGAGCTGCTGTGCCTGTATTGCCATGATAACGAGCACTCGCGCTACACCGACCAGCAGTACTTTTCGGACAGCTCCACCAGCAGCCCGAAAATTGCCAAGGCCACCCACAACCCGTTCGCAGCACTGGCCGGGCTGATGAAAAAAGACGAGTAGCCTGTTTTCGTTGCAACTGCCGAAACTGCGTCCGATTGCGCAGCGATCGTAAAACCAGAGCCCGCGACTTCACGAGTAGACCGCAAGGCTCGGGCTTTACGACGACTCCGTCGCCGGACGCAGCCTGCGGCAGCTGCTACGGAGTTTGGGACAACACAGGTATACTCGCGTCTTTTTTCGCAAGGGCTCGGGCACGTGGCAAACAAACGGTACAGCTGCATTGGTTTGTATAACCCCAAATCACCGGAAAACGTCGGCTCGGTGATGCGTGCGGCTGGTTGCTACAACGTGGCGTCGGTGTTTTATACCGGCAAGCGCTATGAACGCGCCCGCGACTTCATCACCGATACCAAGAAAGTCCATCAGGACATCCCGCTGATCGGTATCGATGACCTGAAAAAAATCATCCCCCTGGGCTGTATCCCCGTCGCCGTAGAAATGGTCGAGGGCGCGCGCCCATTGCCCGAGTACACCCACCCGGATCGGGCGATTTATATCTTTGGCCCGGAAGACGGATCCCTCGGCAAAGATGTGCTGGAATGGTGTGAGGACGTGATTTACATCCCCACCACCGGCTGCATGAACCTGGCTGCAACAGTCAACGTGGTGCTCTACGACCGCTTGGCCAAGGGCAACAATACCCGTTCCGGGCCCAAGTTCGGCTAGGTCAGACCTTGCCTCTGTTCTGCTGGCTGGCACTCCAGTCCACCAGCAGGCTGTAGGCGATGGCGAGCAAGGTGGGGCCGATGAACAGGCCGATAAAGCCGAAAGCTATCAAGCCGCCAAACACGCCCAGCAGCACGATCACCAGTGGCAGGTTGCCGCCCCGACTGATCAGATAAGGCTTGAGCACGTTATCGACACCGCTGATGATCAGCGTGCCCCAGATGCCGAGAAAGATCGCCATCCCGTAGTCACCCTTCCAGACCAGCCAGGCCGTGGCAGGCACCCAGATCAGCGGCGGCCCCATCGGAATCAGGCTGAGCAGGAACGTAGCCAGCCCAAGCACCAGCGCCCCCGGCACGCCGGCAATCAAGAAGCCGATCAATGCCAGCAATGCCTGCGCTGCTGCAGTGCCGATCACACCGTTGACCACGCGCTGCACGGTACCGGCCACCAGCTCCTGATAATAATCCGCGCGCTCACCGATCAGGCGCTCCAGCAAACCGTGTACAAAACTCGCCAGACGCGGCCCGTCACGATAGAAAAAAAACACAAAAACAATGCTCAGTGTCAGTTCAAGAATACCGCTGCCGATCTGTGCACTGCGCGCCAGCAACCAGTTACCGACCTGCCCCAGGTAAGGCTTGATGGCCACCAGCATTGCCGCACCCTGCTCGTCGATGGTGTTCCAGATGCCCACCAGACGCTCCCCCACCAGCGGCAGACCGGCCAGCCAGGCCGGCGCTTCAGGCAAACCTTCAAGCTGCACATCCTTGACGAAGGTGGTGGCATCGCGAACATGATCTGCCAGGTTCAACCCCAGCCACACCAGAGGCCCGGCCACCAACAGCATCCAGCCCAGGGTAAGGATGCCGGCAGCGAGCGACTCGCGCCCACCGAGCAAGCGTGTCAGCAGGCGCATCAGGGGCCAACTGGCAAATGCCAGTACCGCGCCCCAGAACAAGGCCGACCAGAAAGGGGCCATCACCCACAGGCTGGCACCGAACAACACCAGGAGCAGAATCTGCACCAGCAGGCGATCGTTATTGAGCATGTGTGTTCCACAGAAAATTCAGAAATCAAAGAAGGACGACGACTACGTAGAGTGTAGTCGTCGTTTACACAGGCTTAACGCAACAGTTCGATGCGCAACCCTTTGGCCTGACCGTCACCCAGTTCCAGGCGCGACGCCCGTACACCGTTAGCGATCAGCGCATCGCGCCAGGCGCCAGCCTTGGCACCGGTTAAACTGACCCTGGAGGTTGCATCCAGGTTCAATGCCCTTGAAATTAACGTCAGCCACTGAGTATCCGGGTCGCCCGCAAGCTTGGGAAAATCCAGCTCGCCCGTGCTTTTAAGCTGGCGTTGCAGGGTGGCCGAGGTAGGCAACAGTTCTCCCAGGTCGGCACTCGCCTGCATCTGCTCAACGTGCAGATAGGCCTTGCGATTGCCCCGATTGATCCCGTACAGGGCAACCAGCTGGTTCTGAGCGGGGGCCGCACGGCGCAGCAGCAAGTAAGACTGCTGCTCGTCGGAGCCCACCAGCTTGGAATTGCCGAACACTTCATTGGCCCACAGGCTGCTTTCGCCACAGTCACGAGCCTGACACCAGAACAACAACTCGGCGCCCTGCTTTTGCAACGCCTCGCGTGCAGCGGTAAAGGCTTCGGTGGCCGAGTGCTCGGCAGGCAGCTCGTAGGTGACGGCCGTTATCTGACCACGGGCATTGACCTGCCCTTCGAATCGCAGGCGGCCGCTGATCTTGCGGATCGAGCCCATCGGGTAGATACGTTCGACATCAGGCCGCACGCTGTAATCGACAATCTGCGCGTCCGCGAGGCGCGGCACATCCGGCAAATCACTGCTGCCGGGCACATCGCTGGCCCAAAGTAACGGGCTCAAACAGCCCAGGCCCAGAGCCAGGATAAATCGGCTGGGTATTTTCATCGGCGCACATCACCGGGTGATGACGTGTGGCTGAGCATCCTCACGATAGAGACCGGGTGGCCTTTCGGGGTCGCAGCGGTGTACAGATCTATCATGGTTGTCTCCCATTTCAACCCGCCAAGCCTCGACAGTTGCTAGCCGCAAGTCAAGGAACAGCGAAGAAGCGATTGAAACAGTCTGCAACAAGGATCGCTCCCGCCTCGTCATTCAGGTGCAAATGATGGCCACCCGGCAACCGTTCCAGGTTGAAGGGTAGCCGATCCAGTAGCTCGGGGTGGCTGGCCAGCATGCCCTGCTGCGCCACCACCAGGGTGGTCGGGCAACTCACCCGTCGTACAAAGGACATCGCCTGCTCGTCACTCAGGCGCAAGGGCGATGGCAAGGTGAGCCGGCTGTCGCTGCGCCAGCTGTAGCCGCCGGGCACGGGCATCAGCCCGCGCTGGGCGAGC
>NZ_WIWL01000232.1:0-17041 GCF_009600105.1 Pseudomonas sp. FSL R10-0056 | reverse complement strand
GGTGCGCACCACACCCATTGCCAGCCGTGGCGGCCCTGTGCCAACCCCGGCGGCTGCCGCACCCAAGCGCAAGGCTTACAAGCTGGTGGCTATCGGTACTTCAACCGGTGGGCCGGTGGCCTTGCAACGGGTACTGACTCAGTTACCGGGCAATTTCCCGGCGCCGATCGTGCTTGTGCAGCATATGCCGGCCGCGTTCACTAAAGCGTTTGCCGAGCGGCTGGACAAGCTTTGCCGCATCAGTGTCAAGGAAGCCGAGGACGGCGATATCCTGCGCCCCGGTCTGGCCTTGCTGGCACCTGGCGGCAAGCAAATGATGATCGACGGCCGTGGTGCCGTACGCATCCTGCCGGGCGATGAGCGCCTCAACTACAAACCGTGCGTGGATATCACCTTCGGCTCGGCGGCCAAATCCTTTGGTGACAAAGTTTTGGCGGTGGTATTGACCGGCATGGGCGCGGACGGCCGCGAAGGCGCGCGCATGCTCAAACAGGGCGGCAGCCAGGTATGGGCCCAGGACGAAGCCAGTTGCGTGATTTACGGCATGCCCATGGCCATCATCAAAGCCGGCCTGGCCGATGCGGTGTACAGCCTCGATGACATTGGCCGGCACCTGGCCGAGGCTTGCCACTGATGGACGTGCTCAGCCTGATTGGCATCATCATGGCGTTTGTCGCGATTATCGGCGGCAACTACCTGGAGGGTGGCCATCTGGGCGCTCTGGCCAATGGCCCGGCGGCGTTGATCGTGCTGGGCGGCACTGTGGGCGCGGCATTGCTGCAGTCGCCCATGAGTGCGTTCAAGCGCGCAATGCAGACCGTGGTGTGGATCCTGTTTCCGCCACGTATCGACATGACGGGCGGTATCGACCGTGTCGTCAACTGGAGCCTTACGGCCCGCAAGGAAGGCTTGCTCGGCCTGGAGGGCATGGCCGATACCGAGCCCGACAGCTATTCGCGCAAGGGCCTGCAATTGCTGGTCGACGGAGTAGAGCCGGAAACCATTCGCAGCGTGCTGGAAGTCGACTACATGACCCAGGAAAGCCGCGATATCGAGGCCGCCAAGGTGTTTGAGAGCATGGGCGGTTACGCCCCGACCATCGGCATTATTGGCGCGGTCATGGGCTTGATCCACGTTATGGGCAACCTGGCCGATCCAGGGCAACTGGGCAGTGGCATTGCGGTGGCGTTTGTCGCGACCATTTACGGGGTGGCCAGCGCCAACCTGGTGTTGCTGCCCATTGCCAGCAAGCTCAAGGCCATTGCCATGCGCCAGTCGCTGTACCGTGAGATGTTGCTCGAAGGCATCCTGTCGATTGCCGAGGGCGAGAACCCGCGCTCCATTGAACTCAAACTTCAAGGCTTTACAGGTTAACTATGAGCCGGCGCCGTCGCCACGCGGATGAACACGTCAATCACGAACGCTGGCTTGTGTCCTACGCGGACTTCATCACCTTGCTGTTTGCCTTTTTCGTCGTCATGTACTCGATTTCTTCAATCAATGAGGGCAAGTACCGAGTGATTTCCCAGGCGCTGGTCGGTGTGTTCAATGACACCGAGCGCAGCATCAAGCCGGTGCCCATCGGAGAAGAGCGCCCGCTGACCACCCAGCCTGCCGAACCCTTGATAAAAGACAGCGAAAATACTGACGCCGGTTTGGGGCAGCGCCCCGATGACCCGCTCAAGACCATTGCCAATGACATCACCCATGCCTTTGGTGATTTGATCGCGTCCAAACAATTGACGGTGCGCGGCAATGAGCTGTGGGTCGAGATCGAACTCAACTCCAGCCTGCTGTTCGGCAGCGGTGATGCGATGCCCAGCAATGCAGCCTTCGAGATCATCGACAAAGTGGCCGCAGTACTCAAACCCTTTGAAAACCCGATACATGTCGAAGGGTTTACTGACGACCTGCCGATCCGGACCGCGCAGTACCCGACCAACTGGGAATTGTCATCGGCGCGCTCGGCAAGCATCGTGCGCATGCTCGCCATGCAGGGGGTCAGCCCCGGGCGCATGGCCTCGGTGGGCTACGGCGAGTTTCAGCCGGTGGCCAACAACGCTACGCCAGAGGGGCGCGCGCTCAATCGCCGGGTAGTGCTGGTGGTGTCGCGCAACCTTGAGGTACGCCGCAGCCTGACTGGCACGGGCAGCGCCCATGCAACACCGGATGCCGCCTTGAAGCGGGCTGGCACACAAACTGCACCGCCACAGACACAGCCACTGGTTCGCGGGAATGCCGTCAATTCCCCGTCGCCAACCCTATAAATCTCGGCCGGCACGCATGCAGCCGGGAGGAACAACTGAATGAGAGTCTGGGCAGTAGCCAATCAAAAAGGTGGGGTCGGCAAGACCACCACATCCATCGCCCTGGCCGGTTTGCTGGCAGAGGCGGGCAAGCGCGTGGTGGTGGTCGATCTTGACCCGCACGGCTCCATGACCAGCTACTTCGGTTATGACCCCGATGGTCTGGAACACAGTGTCTACGACCTGTTTCTGCATCAGGGCCAGGTGCCTGAGGGCCTGGCCGCGCAATTGCTGTTGCCCACCAGCCACGAGAAAATTTCCTTGCTGCCGGCCACCACGGCCCTGGCGACCCTCGAGCGTCAGGCTCCGGGGCAAAGCGGCCTGGGCCTTGTGATTGCCCGCAGCCTGGCGCAACTGTGGCAGGACTATGACTACGCGATCATCGACAGCCCGCCGATTCTGGGTGTGTTGATGGTCAACGCGCTGGCGGCCAGCCAGCAGTTGATCATCCCGGTGCAAACCGAGCATCTGGCGCTCAAGGGCCTGGAGCGCATGGTGCATACCCTGCGCATGATCAACCGCTCGCGCCCCCAGGAGCTGCCGTTCTGTATCGTGCCGACGTTGTTCGACCGTCGTACCCAGGCGTCGATGAGTACCTTGCGAGTATTGCGCGATGTGTACCCCGAGACCCTGTGGCAGGGTTTTATCCCGGTCGATACTCGTTTGCGCGATGCCAGCCGTGCCGGGCAGACGCCTTCGCAGTTCGATGAGAAAACCCGTGGAGTGATCGCCTACCGTGCGTTGCTCAAGCACGTCCTCACCCGCCAGCTTGCACCGCAGGTGGCGTGAAGTGGGCGGGCATTCAAGTATCGGTCGGGTCTGGCCGATAACGTCTACAGGTCTCTGTCGCGAGGCTGATGAGTGGGGCACTTTATGACGCAGCCAGTAGCACTTTCCAACCGCTCGCAAGTGGCCTTGCAGTCGTACCTCGACGACTTGCTGTTTGATGCAACCCAGGCGCTGGAAGCGGCTGACCCCGCACCCGCACCCGCACCCGCGCAGCCGGAGGCGGAACCTGCCGCCGCGCAACCCATTGAAGCGCCGCTGGCGATGCCGGTGGAGCTGTCTGAGGTCGGTGTGCCTGCCGAGGCGCTGGCCCATCCGCTGGTTGAAGTGCATCGGCCCAGTGCCCCCGGGGCGCATTTGCCGGTTCCCGATGATGGTCGCCCGGCCTGGGCTGCCGAACCTTTCGAGTGCCTGCTGTTCGACGTGGCGGGGTTGACCCTGGCGGTGCCATTGGTGTGCCTGGGCTCGATCTACTCACTGGCCGGGCGTGAACTCACTCCGCTGTTTGGCCAGCCAGACTGGTTTCTGGGGATCCTGCCCAGCCAGAGCGGCAAGCTCAACGTGCTCGATACCGCGCGCTGGGTGATGCCTGAACGCTATCGCGATGATTTGCGCGAAGGCCTGCAATACGTGATTTCCGTACAGGGTTACGAATGGGGGCTGGCGGTGCATCAGGTCAGCCGCTCGTTGCGCCTGCACCCCAATGAAATCAAATGGCGTTCACAACGCGGGCAACGTCCGTGGCTGGCGGGCACGGTGATTGAACACATGTGCGCATTGCTGGATGTGGAGCAGCTGGCGGCATTGATCGCCAAGGGCAAGTCATAACAATAATCGTGGTCGATTCACCTGCGAGGGCGGATCACCAGTTATCAGAATCGAGCAGTATTTCAGTCAGGGGTTTGGGGTATGAAACAGTCAGCGGCACAGGGTTCTGAAGATCCGATCCTGCAATGGGTTACCTTCAAGCTGGACAACGAAACCTATGGCATCAATGTGATGCAAGTGCAGGAAGTGCTGCGTTACACCGAAATCGCCCCGGTACCGGGTGCGCCTTCCTACGTGTTGGGTATTATCAACCTGCGCGGCAACGTAGTAACGGTCATAGACACGCGTCAGCGTTTTGGTCTGTACAACGCCGAAATCACCGATAACTCGCGCATCGTCATCATCGAAGCCGACAAGCAAGTGGTTGGGATTCTGGTCGATAGCGTGGCAGAGGTGGTGTATCTGCGTCAGTCCGAAATCGAAACGGCGCCTAACGTGGGCAATGACGAATCGGCCAAGTTTATCCAGGGTGTGTGCAACAAGAACGGCGAACTGCTGATTCTGGTTGAACTGGACAAAATGATGACCGAGGAAGAATGGTCGGATCTGGAGAACATCTGATTGATCCTTGAGGCGGCGGTAATCGTCCTGGGCCTGTTATGGACCGTGACCCTGTGGCTGTTTGTCAGCCACGTGCGCCGTCAGCGGGTGCTTGTGGCGCAACAGGCTGCGGCCGATGAACAGCGAGACCGGCGCCTTCGGGAACTGGCGCGGCGCCTGGATACCTACCAGAACGGCAATGTGCAGATGGGCGAAGCCCTGCACGAATTGCGCGCCGTGGTTGCGCCGCTGCCCGAGAAGCTGACTCAGCTTGAGCAGCGTGACCCTACCAGCCTGTCGTTCAACCAGGCGGCGCGGCTGGTGAGCATGGGTGCCAGTGTTGATGAGCTGACCCAGGCATGCGGCCTGACCCAGGCTGAAGCCGAACTGATGAGCAAGATGTACAAGGGTTGAGTTGGGTGACTGACCGTAGCCGCTCAAGTGCGTAGCGAGGCTGCGCTCCTCAGCGGCTACAGGTGACTGCCTGCAGTCTCCAGCAGCGCCCGCTGCAATACGTCTACCATCCGCAACCTTGGCCCTTGGGCAAGGCTGAGCAGCACAATTTCTCGGTCATAGCGCTCATCCCCGACCGGCTCCAGCACACAACTGCCGGTCCAGCGCTCAATTCCCGACCAGCATGGCACCAGACTCACCCCAAGGCCCTGTGCCGTGAGCAGGGCGATGGTTTCCAGTGCATCCAGATCGAGCAGGGCAGCGGGTGACAAGCTGTGATCCTGCAAGTACTGCAGGGCATGGCGGCCGCCCCAGGCATCGGGGTCATACTGAATGTACGGGCAGTGTTGCAGGCGGGCGTCGATGCCTTGCGTGGAGGGTTCATTGGAAATAAACAGCAAAGGCTCCTTGCGCAGCACTACCACCTCGAAGGTTTTGCTCAGTGCAAAGGGCGGTGCGACCACTATCGCGGCATCCAGCTCATTGGCCTCCAGCGCCTGATACAGCGCGCGCGATGTGCCGGGCACTATGACCGGTTTCAGTTGCGGGGTTGAGCGGGTCAAGGCGCGCAAGGCCTGTGGCAGAAGCCCCGTGAGCACGGTTGAAATGGCGCCGATGCGCAAGGGGCCGGTCAGGCCCTGGCTATCGGCATCACCTGCCAGCAGCGCCACTTCATTGACGATGGCACGTGCCCGGGGCAGTAAATCCAGGCAGGCCAGGCTGGGTTTGGCCTCATGCCCGATGCGCACCAGAAGCTCCAGCCCGAGCTGGCGCTCAAGGGCCAGAATGCGCTGGCTGACGGCGGCGGCAGTGAGGTTTTCCAGGCGTGCTGCCCTGGCAATCGAGCCGCAATCCACCACGGCGATCAGGCTTTTGAGGTAGCGCGTATCCATAAGAATTTCTTTCTTTCACGGATAAAATAACAGGTTAGTTCTATTGAAGACGGCAATGCATCATTGGCGCAAGGGCCATCAGGCTTGTTCCGGTTTCAGGAGGTCACTGTGCAATCGCTTTTTCATTTCGCCTATCACGTTCACGACCTGGTCTCGGCGCGGCGCTTTTATTGCGACGTGCTGGGCTGTGCTGAGGGCCGCAGCACGGAGAGCTGGGTAGATATCGACTTTTTCGGCCATCAGTTGTCGTTGCATCTGGGCGAGCCGTTTTCCGTTAGCAATACCGGGAAAGTCGGCGAGCACCGGGTGCCCATGCCGCATTTTGGCGTGGTACTGGCCATGCCCGACTGGCACGCTCTCAAAGAACGCCTGCTGAGCCGTGACGTGCAGTTTGTACTGGAGCCGACCCTGCGCTTTGCCGGGACAGCGGGGGAGCAGGCGACGATGTTTTTCCTCGACCCCTCGGGCAACCCCATTGAGATCAAGGGTTTTGCCGATTGGGCAGCGGTGTATGCCGTGTAACGCAGCCATAATCCGAGGTTAAACATCACATGAGCTTTCTTGACACTGCAGATGCCTGCGCGATCGCCGAACACGTACGCAAGGCGCTGCTTGGCCCCGGGCAGGTGGCTGAGCATTTTCTGGCGCAAACCAATGCCCGCGAACCTGCAATCCAGGCGTTTGCCGCGCTCGATGCGCAGTGCGTACGTAAACAGGCGCTGTGCCTGGGCAGCCCGCAGATCAATGGTTTATTGGCCGGTGTGCCGGTGGGGGTCAAGGACATCATTGATACCGGCGACCATCCGACTGCATTTTACTCGCCGATCTACGCCCACAACCGGCCCTCGCGGGATGCCCATGTGGTTGCGCTGCTGCGTCAGGCCGGGGCGGTGATCATGGGTAAAACCCATACCACTGAGTTTGCCTATATGCACACGGGGCCGACGCGTAATCCCCATGACCTGCAGAGGACGCCGGGCAGCTCCAGTGCCGGCTCTGCTGCGGGCATGGCCGCGGGCTTTTTCCCCCTTGCCCTGGGCACGCAAACGGCGGGCTCGCTGCTTAAGCCTGCATCCTATTGCGGGTTGTATGCCTTCAAGCCGTCCCATGGGCTGGTTTCCCTGGAAGGGGTCAAGCCCCTGGCGCCGAGCTTCGACACCCTGGGCTGGTATGGCCGTTCGGTTCGCGACCTGGCGCTGCTCGCCCGGGTACTGGTGCCCGGCTTGCCGCAAACGAACGGGGAGAATGGCGCCCGTTCATTCGGGTTTTGTCGTACGTCGCGTTGGGATCAGATCGATCCTCCGGTGGCTAAGGCCTTGCTGGCAGCTATGGAACAATTGAAAACCGCAGGCCACAGCGTCACCGAGGTGATACTGGAGGACGAGTTTGCCAGTGTTTTCGATGATCATCAGTTGATCAATGACTGCGAGGGTGCCCGTTCACTGAGCAAGGAGTGGCAATCGAACCCCGAGCAACTGAGCCCGCAAGTGCTGGCCATGATTGATAGGGCGCGGGCCACCAGTTGGCAGCAGGAAACGGCAGCGAAGGCTCGGCTGGCGGCGTTGGCGCCGGTGTTGAAGGAGCATTTCGAAGCCTTTGACGCGATGCTGGGTGCCACCTGCGGCATGGTTGCGCCACTGGGGTTGCAGAGCACCGGGCCATCAGACTTCTGCAAGTTCTGGATGGCATTCGGCCTGCCCCAGCTCAATATTCCGATGCCCCGGGCGTCGGGGGAGCTGCCAGTGGGGTTGCAACTGATTGGCGGATTTCGTCAGGACAGTAGGCTGCTCGAAGCGGCGCAGCAGGTGGATAGCGCCCTGCGCTCAACGCCCGGTCTGTAGCAGCTGCTACGAAGGCGATAGAGTGTTTAACGGGGAGTGATGTCGCGTTCCTCCGGCTCGGTTTGGGGGGCAAAACCCTCTGGGAATTTACCTTTAAGCTGCCAGGCAAAGGCAATGATCTCTGCCAGTGTGCGGTACAGCTCTTGCGGGATGCTGTCACCCAACTCCATGCGCGCCAGTAATTTGACCAGCTCGGCATTTTCATAGATCGGCACTTCGTGTTCACGGGCCAGCGCCAGGATGGCTTCGGCCAGTTCGTCATCGCCCTTGGCGGTGAGGGTAGGGGCCTGTTTGCCGTCGTATTTGAGGGCAATCGCCTGGCGCGGTTCGGCAGGTGTATTCATGCGGTTTCATCGACCCAGCGTTGTTCCAGACGGGTATGGCCACTTTGCGGCGGGATGCCTTGATGGCAATCCAGATCGGTCACGCTCAACCCGGCATCACTCAGACGCTGACGCAAGTTGCCCAGCTGACTTTCGATCAGGCGGGCGGTGTATGCCTGTTCGGCCCAGAGCTGGCCCGACAGGTTGCCCCGCAACAGCTGCGCCTGCACATGCAGCGGGCCCAGGGGGGCGAGGTCGAAGGCCAGCTCCACGCGCCATAGTTGATCCTTGATCTCCCGGGATTCGGTTTTGCCTTGCGCTTGTTTTTCCGGCGGGTCTTCACGCTGGAACTTGACCTGCAAAGGTACGATGTCGTGAGCATTGCGCATGGGGATTTCCAGTTGCCAGGTGGTCAGTACACCACCCTCGGCCGTGCGCCCACTCTGTTCCAGGCTGGACAGCTGATGGCTTTGCAGCCGCGAGACAGCTGCTGCTGCCAGTTTCAGCAAGTTCTCCAGGCTGTCTTCACCTTCACCGTTCTGCAGCAAGCGCTGGGGCAAGGGGAAGCCGCCGGGCTGTGGTTTGGCGCTGACCTGGCCGAGCATGCCCAGGGCATTACGCACAAAAGTCGGCAAGGCCTGGGCCTGGGTGCTGGCAGCCATGCCGGGGTTGAAGCTGGTGCTTGACGGCAGACCGGGCAGGATCTGCGCAATAAGGCGCAGCAAGGTAGCTTTCATGTCAGGGGCCTGTGCCGGGGTTTGCCCGGTCAGCAGTCGGGCCTCCAGAAATGCCCCGCTGTTGAGCAGGGCATCACCCAGGCCTTTGGCGTTGCTCAGTTGGTAGGGCGTAGGCAAACCGGCTAATAGTTTGTCGATGGATGCACGCAGCTCAGCAGGCATGTCGGCAGTGGCCGGCAGTTTTTGCAGGGCGTTGAAAAGGCCCTCCAACGAGCCTTGCCGGCTCTGTTGTGTTGCCAGTTGTTGCGCCACAGCCAGTTGTTCCTGGCGCCCGCTCAGCGGCACAAACTCGAGGCTCTGCGGGCCGTCCACACGGGCGCTAAGCAAGCTGCCGATACGCAAGGGCAGCGGGCTGTCCAGGGTCAGGGTCGTGCCGCTCAGTGCGCTGTTGAGCAAGGTCACCAGTGACCGATAAACCGTCGGTTGCCCTGCGGGCTGCGCCAGGGCCTGAGTGGTCAGTACCTTGCCTTGCAGCAGCGTGCCCACTGGCAATTGTCGGGTATCGAGGCGGGTGAGAGTGGCGACGCTGCTGCTCAGGGCCTGTTGCAGGCTGATCGCAAGGTTTCCCGCAGAAGGCTGGGTCACGGCCAGTTGGGTGCCCAGCGGCAAGGGAAAATTGCTGCTGGCCTGCACGTTGGTTTCGCGGCCACTGGCCAGGGTCAACTTGAGCAAAAGCTGGAAGCTCAGATCGTTTTGCTTGAGTGACAGCACCTCGGCCTGGGCACTTTGGCCGGGCTTTATCAGGCCCTCTGCGGGCTGCAGCAACTTGAGCACTTCACCGCCCACAAGCCCCTGACGCACACTGCTGGGGGCGGATTGTGGGATGGGTGGAATATTCATGTCGCCTTTCATCGTAACAACCTGTCGAAATTGCCCTCTTTAGCGTAGGACATGGCATGTATAATGCTGCCCCGTCGTTCAGAGCGCCTAAAAAACATAACAATTGTTTGATCCAGCTCTCTGAATCAGGCCGCAAATGCATTTATCCTGCATCACTTTAACGGCCATGCCTGCGCCGACTTGAACCGTGAAGGCCTCAATTACGTGACCAGCCCTCTTTTAGAAGCCGTAGCGCTCGCTTGTGAGCGTGACTGGCGGATGCTGTTCGAACACCTCGAATTGCGTCTGACCAGCGGCGACATGCTGCAAATCAGCGGCCCCAACGGCAGCGGCAAAACCAGCCTGCTGCGCTTGTTGGCGGGCCTGATGCAGCCAACGGCTGGTGAAGTACGGCTTAACGGTATGGCCCTGAGCGCCCAACGTCATGAATTGACCAGCAATTTGCTGTGGATCGGCCATGCGGCGGGAATCAAGGATTTGCTCACGGCCGAAGAAAACCTCAGCTGGCTGTGCGCCTTGCATCGCCAGGCAACCCGTGATGCCATCTGGGCTGCGTTGCATGAGGTCGGCTTGCAGGGTTTTGAGGATGTGCCGTGCCACACCTTGTCGGCAGGGCAGCAGCGCCGTGTGGCGCTGGCCCGCCTGTATCTGGACAGCCCGCCGTTGTGGATTCTCGATGAGCCGTTTACCGCGCTCGATAAACAGGGCGTGGCGCAACTCGAAGAACACCTGGCCCGCCACTGTGAAAGCGGCGGCATGGTGGTGCTCACCACGCACCATACCTTGACCCGGATGCCAGCCGGTTACCGCAATATCGACCTGGGGCAGTGGGCTGTATGAGTGTGTTTGCCGTGTTGGTGGCGCGCGAAGCGCGTTTGCTGTTCCGTCGCCCGGCCGAATTGGCCAACCCGTTGGTGTTCTTCGCGATTGTCATCGCAATGTTTCCGCTGGCCGTTGGCCCGGAGACGAAATTGTTGCAAACCTTGTCTCCAGGACTGCTGTGGGTCGCGGCCCTTTTAGCGGTTTTACTCTCGCTGGACGGGCTTTTCCGCAGTGATTTCGAGGACGGATCGCTTGAGCAGTGGGTCCTTTCGTCGCACCCCCTGCCTCTACTGGTACTGGCCAAGGTGCTGGCACACTGGGCGTTTTCCGGTCTGGCGCTGGTGATCCTGTCACCCCTGCTGGCCCTGATGCTCGGGCTGCCGGTGGCGTGCCTGCCGGTGTTGCTGATGTCGTTGCTGCTGGGGACGCCAGTGTTGAGCCTGCTTGGTGCCGTGGGCGCTGCCCTGACCGTGGGCCTCAAGCGCGGCGGCTTGCTACTGGCGCTATTGATTCTGCCTTTATATATCCCGGTATTGATCCTTGGTAGTGGCGCCCTGCAGGCGGCATTGCAAGGCATGCCTGCAACCGGTTATTTGCTCTGGCTTGGTAGCCTGACCGCCCTGGCTGTAACCCTGACACCTTTTGCAATAGCTGCCGGCCTGAAAATCAGCGTCGGCGAATAATGAGGTCTGGCCTGCGTGGGCCAGTAAAGACCCTGGCTGGCATGACAGCACACCTGTCGTGACCGGCACCGTGATGGAAGCAGCGTGATGAACTGGACTTGGTTTCACAAACTCGGCTCGCCCAAATGGTTCTATGCCATCAGTGGGCGGCTGTTGCCGTGGTTAAGCATTGCCGCCGTGTTGCTGATCACCTGCGGGGTGATCTGGGGCCTGGCCTTTGCACCGCCGGACTACCAGCAGGGCAACAGCTTCCGCATCATCTATATCCATGTTCCTGCGGCCATGCTGGCGCAATCCTGCTACGTGATGCTGGCGGTGTGCGGTGTGGTAGGGCTGGTGTGGAAGATGAAAATCGCCGACGTGGCCCTGCAATCCGCCGCACCCATTGGCGCCTGGATGACAGCCGTGGCGCTGGTCACCGGTGCGGTGTGGGGCAAGCCGACCTGGGGCTCGTGGTGGGTCTGGGATGCGCGTCTGACCTCGATGCTGATTCTGCTGTTTCTGTATTTCGGCCTGATTGCCCTGGGCAACGCCATCACCAATCGCGACAGTGCGGCCAAGGCCTGCGCGGTGCTGGCGATTGTGGGCGTGATCAATATTCCGATCATCAAGTACTCGGTGGAGTGGTGGAACACCCTGCACCAGGGCGCGACCTTCACCCTGACCGAAAAACCGGCCATGCCCATGGAAATGTGGATGCCGCTGTTGCTCACGGTGCTGGGCTTTTATTGCTTCTTTGGCGCGGTGCTGCTGTTGCGCATGCGTCTTGAGGTGCTCAAGCGCGAGGCCCGCAGCACCTGGGTCAAGGCTGAGGTGTTGAAGGCTCTGGAGGGTGCGCGATGAGTTTTGCTTCTTTTGGCGACTTTCTCGCCATGGGCCATCACGGGGTATATGTCTGGTCGGCCTATGGCATTTGCCTGGCGGTGCTGGGGTTGAACGTGGCACTGCCAATCATGGCGCGCCGGCGTTATCTGCAACAAGAGGCGCGTCGTTTGCGTCGGGAGAATTCGAAGTGAATCCGCTGCGCAAAAAACGCTTGATCATAATCCTGGCGATTCTGGTAGGGGTCGGCGCTGCCGTGGCCCTGGCCCTGAGCGCCTTGCAGCAGAACATCAACCTGTTTTACACCCCGACCCAGATCGCCAATGGCGAAGCGCCATTGGATACCCGGATCCGTGCCGGTGGCATGGTCGAGGACGGTTCGCTCAAGCGTTCAGGTGACTCGCTGGACGTGCAGTTTGTGGTCACCGATTTCAACAAATCGGTGACCATCCAGTATCGCGGCATCCTCCCGGACTTGTTCCGTGAAGGGCAGGGCATCGTCGCGCTGGGCAAGCTCAATGCCCAGGGTGTGGTGGTGGCTGATGAAGTGCTGGCCAAACACGACGAAAAATACATGCCGCCCGAAGTGACCAAGGCGCTGAACGAAAGTGGCCAATCCGCGCCTGTGCCTGCAAGTGAGGGTAAGTACTGATGTCTGGACTCTATATTCCCGAATTGGGCCATCTGGCCATGATTCTGGCCCTGTGCTTTGCCATTGTGCAGGCCATCGTGCCGCTGCTGGGCGCCTGGCGCGGCGACAAATTGTGGATGAGCCTGGCGCAACCCGCTGCCTGGGGGCAATTTGCCTTTTTGTTGTTCTCCTTTGCCTGCCTGACCTATGCCTTTATGGCCGATGACTTTTCCGTGGCGTACGTAGCCAGCAACTCAAACAGCGCGCTGCCCTGGTACTTCAAGTTCAGCGCGGTGTGGGGTGCCCACGAAGGATCGCTGCTGTTGTGGGCGATGATCCTCGGCGGCTGGACCTTTGCCGTGTCGATCTTTTCGCGGCAGCTGCCACAAGTGATGCTGGCGCGTGTGCTGGCGATCATGGGCATGATCAGTGTCGGCTTCCTGCTGTTTTTGATCCTGACCTCAGATCCTTTCGTGCGCTTGCTGCCGCAGATTCCTTCGGATGGCAACGACCTTAACCCGCTACTGCAGGACATTGGCCTGATTGTTCACCCGCCAATGCTGTACATGGGCTATGTCGGTTTCTCCGTGGCTTTTGCCTTTGCCATTGCTGCCTTGCTCGGCGGTCGGCTGGACGCAGCCTGGGCGCGCTGGTCGCGTCCATGGACCATCGTGGCATGGGCCTTCCTCGGCATCGGCATCACCCTGGGTTCATGGTGGGCTTATTACGAGCTTGGCTGGGGCGGCTGGTGGTTCTGGGATCCGGTAGAAAATGCTTCGTTCATGCCATGGTTGGTGGGTACGGCGCTGATTCACTCGCTGGCCGTGACCGAAAAACGTGGTGTGTTCAAGAGCTGGACCGTACTGCTGGCGATAGCTGCGTTTTCCCTGAGCCTGCTGGGTACGTTCCTGGTGCGTTCCGGCGTGTTGACCTCGGTGCATGCGTTCGCTTCCGACCCAGAGCGCGGCGTATTCATCCTGATCTTCCTGCTGTTTGTGGTCGGCGGTTCGCTGACCCTGTTTGCCCTGCGTGCGCCAGTGGTGAAAAGCCATGTCAGCTTCAAGCTGTGGTCCCGTGAGACCCTGCTGTTGGGCAACAACCTGATCCTGGTGGTGGCCGCGTCGATGATTCTGCTCGGCACCCTATACCCACTGATTCTGGATGCCATCAGTGGCGCCAAGATGTCGGTGGGCCCGCCGTACTTCAACGCCCTGTTTATCCCGCTCATGGCTTTGCTGATGGTGGTGATGGCCGTCGGTGTGCTGGTGCGCTGGAAAGACACTCCGGTCAAATGGTTGTTGGGCATGCTCACCCCCGTACTGCTGGGCAGCGCCGCGCTGTCGGTAATTGCCGGAGTGGCTTATGGCGACTTCAACTGGGCGGTGCTGACCACCTTTATGCTGTCGGCCTGGGTGCTGCTGGCCGGGGTGCGTGACATCGGTGACAAAACCCGTCACAAGGGCCTGATCAAAGGCGTGCGCAGCCTGACCCGCAGCTACTGGGGCATGCAGATTGCCCACCTGGGTATCGCCGTGTGTGCGCTGGGGGTGGTGTTGTCGAGCCAGCACAGTGCCGAGCGCGACTTGCGCCTGGCACCGGGCGAGTCGATGGAGCTTGGCGGTTATCACTTTATTTTTGAAGGCGCCAAGCACTTCCAGGGTCCGAACTTTACGTCTGACAAAGGCACCGTGCGTGTCATCCGCAATGGCAAGGAAGTCAGCGTACTGCACCCGGAAAAACGCCTCTACACGGTGCAGAACTCGATGATGACCGAAGCCGGGATCGACGCCGGTTTCACCCGTGACCTCTATGTTGCTCTGGGTGAGCCACTGGACAACGGCGCCTGGGCTGTGCGGGTGCATGTCAAACCCTTTGTGCGCTGGATCTGGTTTGGCGGTCTGCTCACAGGCTTTGGTGGATTGCTGGCAGCGATGGATCGTCGCTACCGGGTCAAGGTGAAAAGCCGCGTGCGTGAAGCACTGGGCATGACAGGAGCCACGGCATGAGACGTTGGTTGATGCTGGTCCCGCTGGCCGTTTTTCTCGGTATGGCGTGGTTTCTCTACCGGGGCTTGTATCTGGACCCGACCGAGCTGCCGTCGGCGATGATCGACAAGCCGTTCCCGGCCTTCAGCCTGCCTTCGGTGGAGGGGGACAAAACCCTCACCGAAGCTGACCTCAAGGGCAAGCCTGCGCTGGTCAACGTGTGGGCTACCTGGTGCATTTCATGCCGGGTCGAGCACCCGGTGCTGACCAAACTGGCCGATCAGGGTGTGCTGATCTACGGCGTGAACTACAAAGACGTCAACGAAGATGCGAAGAAGTGGCTCAAGGATTTCCACAACCCTTATCAGCTGGACATCAACGACGCAGACGGCTCCCTGGGCCTGAATCTGGGCGTGTACGGCGCTCCTGAGACATTCCTGATCGACAGCAAGGGCATCATCCGCCACAAGTTTGTCGGCGTGATCGACGAGACCGTGTGGCGCGAGCAGCTTGCGGGTAAATATCAGGCACTGGTTGACGAGGCCAAACCATGAAGCGCTGGCTAGCCGCCGTGGTTTTCGGTTTGACCCTGACCGGGGTTGCCCATGCCGCCATCGATACCTACGAGTTTGCCAACGACGCCGAGCGCGACCGTTTTCGTGAGCTGACCAAGGAACTGCGCTGCCCCAAGTGTCAGAACCAGGACATCGCCGACTCCAACGCCCCTATTGCCACCGACCTGCGCCGCGAGATCTATCGCATGCTCGGTGAAGGCAAGGACAACCAGCAGATCCTCGATTTCATGGTCGCCCGCTACGGCGATTTCGTGCTCTATAAACCGGCCCTGACCGGCAAGACCGCAGTGCTCTGGTTTGGCCCGCTGGCCCTGCTGGTGGGCGGTCTGGTGGTGATTGGCGTCATCGTCGGGCGCCGTCGACGTACAGAGCAGACCGAAGGTTCGGACACACTTTCTGCCGAGGAGCGCAAGCGCCTCGACACTTTGCTGGATAAAACCAAAGATGATTGATTTCTGGCTCGCAGCAGGCTTGCTGCTACTGATAGCCCTCAGCTTTTTATTGATCCCGGTATTGCGCGGGCGCCGTGCCCAGCGCGAAGAAGACCGTACCGCTTTGAACGTTGCCTTGTATCAAGAGCGGGTGGCCGAGTTGCAAGCCCAGCGCGAAGAGGGCGTGTTGACCGCTGAACAGTTCGAAACCGGCCGCGCCGAAGCGGCCCGCGAATTGCTCGCGGACACCGAAGGTGTGGCGCCGGGGCGGGTGTCCAGTCTGGGCAAGGCCATTCCGTTGTTGGCCGCAGTGCTGGTGCCGGTACTGGGCTTGAGCCTGTACCTGCATTTTGGTTCCAGCGACAAGGTCGAATTGACCCGCGAGTTCTCCCAGCCGCCGCAATCCCTTGAAGAAATGGTCGCGCGCCTTGAGCGTGCCGCGGCT
The DNA here is from genome assembly GCF_009600105.1 of Pseudomonas sp. FSL R10-0056. Taxonomy (NCBI): domain Bacteria; kingdom Pseudomonadati; phylum Pseudomonadota; class Gammaproteobacteria; order Pseudomonadales; family Pseudomonadaceae; genus Pseudomonas; species Pseudomonas sp. FSL R10-0056. The sequence continues at coordinate 1,100 of NZ_WIWL01000232.1, read as the reverse complement.
GCGCAACCTGACTCGGCCGAAGGCCTGTACTTCCTGGGCCGTGCCTATATGGCACAAAACCGTCCTGCGGATGCGGCCAGGGTGTTCGAACGCGCGGCCAACCTGGCCGGTCGTCAGCCCGAGTTGCTGGGCCAGTGGGCACAGGCGCAGTACTTTGCCGACGATAAAAAGTGGAGCGACAAAATCCAGGCGCTGACCGATGAAGCCTTGAAGGCCGACCCGAAGGAAGTCACCAGCCTGGGCCTGCTGGGCATCGCCGCCTTCGAGGACCAGCGCTTCGAACAGGCCATTGGCTACTGGCAACGGTTGATGACCGAACTGCCCGAAGGCGACGCCTCCCGCGCGGCGCTGGAAGGCGGTATTGCCAAGGCCCGTGAGCAACTGCAGGCCCTCGGCGGCAAGGTTGAAACTGCACCTGTGGCCAAGGCGATGGCCTCGATCAAGGTCAACGTGGATCTGGCCGATGCGGTCAAGGCCAGCGCCTTGCCGGGTGACAGCGTGTTTATCTTTGCCCGTGCGGTCTCCGGCCCGCCGGCACCGTTGGCGGTCAAGCGCGTGACTGTGGCGGACCTGCCGATCACGGTTGAGCTGGGCGATGTCGATGCAATGATGCCGCAATTGAAACTGTCCAACTTTCCTGAAGTCCAATTAATGGCACGCATCTCCCGTGCTGGCCAGCCAACAGCAGGCGAGTGGGTAGGGCGCAGCCAGCCGCTGTCCAGCAGCACTCGGGAGCTGCAACAGCTGACCATCGACAGCCCGGATAAATAAATGCCCCGAATGTGGCAGCGGGCTTGCTCGCGATGCAGACGACGCGGTCCTCCAGTGAATCCGCATTGATTGAATCGCGAGCAAGTCCGCTGCCACAGGGGGTCTTAGCTGACTTACAAGAGAAGCCGCCATGGCCGTATTCGCCCGTATCACCTTGCTCGCGCTAGCTCTAGGCCTGAGCGCCTGTGCGGTTCAACAGCCTTACGAACCGCCTGCGCCAACAACGCCGATGCCGCAGCCGACACCCCAGCCCTCGGGCAAGCCCCTGCCGGACATGCCGATTCCCAAGGCGCCAAAACCGTTGCCGCGCACCTCGGCGACCTTTGCGC
>NZ_WIWL01000231.1:0-17732 GCF_009600105.1 Pseudomonas sp. FSL R10-0056 | reverse complement strand
ATGCCGCACCAGGCGCTCGGCATGGGTATCGCCGTCGATCCCCACCAGCAAACGCCCGCGCAGCGCCGGGGCCGATTGCCCCTGCTGGCGGTAGCCCTTGTCCAGTTCATCGTCGACATACACCGCAGCGGTCTGCATTGCCAGTTCGCGCAAAGCATTGAGATTGGTCTGGCTGAAAAACGCATCAATCGCTGCCCGTGCCTGCTCAGGTACATACACCTTGCCCTCGCGCAGCCGCTCCAGCAGTTCCCGGGGCGGCAGGTCGATCAGCAGCAGTTCGTAGGCTTCCTGCACAACCCAGTCCGGCAGGGTCTCACGCACCTGGACCCCGGTGATGCCGCGCACCTGATCGTTGAGACTTTCCAGATGCTGGACGTTGACCGTGGTGTACACATCGATCCCGGCCGCGAGCAATTCCTGCACATCCTGCCAGCGCTTGGCGTGACGGCTGCCGGGGGCATTGCTGTGGGCCAGCTCATCGACCAGTACCAGCTTGGGTCTGGCGGCAAGCAGGCCGTCGAGGTCCATTTCCTCAAGCTGCACGCCGCGATAATCCGAGCGCAGCATGGGCTGCTGGGGCAAGCCATTGAGCAAGGCCTCGGTCTCGGCGCGGCCATGGGTTTCGACCACCCCGGCCAGTACTTCGACACCCTGGCGCAGTTGCGTATGAGCCGCTTGCAGCATGGCGTAGGTTTTGCCCACGCCGGGTGCCGCGCCGAGAAACACTTTAAGCCGGCCACGGCCTGCGCGCGGTAGATCGGCTAGCAACGCATCGGCGCGGGCGGAATGAGTCATGGGGGGTTCCTGATAAATTGTGTGACTGAAAGCTTTACCCTCACCCCAGCCCTCTCCCGGAGGGAGAGGGAGCTGATATGTGGTTTTCTTGAAGCCGCGTGCGGTCAGTCCCCTCTCCCTCCGGGAGAGGGTCAGGGTGAGGGGCTCTTCAACTGCGCCAATGCGCTGTTCAACAGCAGCACGTTAACCACCGGCGGCCCCACCAGCGGCCGCTCGATATGCTCCGCCACCAGCTGTTCAACAGCCTGTACCGGCAGGCCGCGAGCGGCAGCTACCCGTACCAGTTGATAGCGTATTGCCTCTGGTGGCAAGTGCGGGTCCAGCCCGCTGCCCGAGGTGGTCAGCAGCGCCAGGGGCACCGGCCCCTGGCCCGGCACGGCAAGCTGAGCGGCACTGTCCTTGACCCGTGTCGCCAGCGCCGGGTTGCTCGGCGCCAGGTTGCTGGCCGAACTGGCCACGGTGGCAAACGCTCCCGCCGATGGCCGTGGGTGAAACCAGCTGTCACCGCTGAAATCCTGCGCAATCAATGCCGACCCCAGCACCTTGCCGGCACTGTCACGGACCAGGCTGCCATTGGCCTGTTCGGGGAACGCCAGCTGGGCAATGCCGGTGACGGTCAGCGGGTAGATCACGCCGGTAATGGCGGTCATCAACAGCATCAGGCTCAGGGCCGGACGTAAAAAAGTGCTCATGGTGTAACCCTCCAATGCTTAAACCAGATGCAACGCGGTGAGCAGCATGTCGATCAGCTTGATGCCCACAAACGGCACCACCAGCCCGCCCACGCCATAGATCAGCAGGTTGCGGCGTAACAGGTGCGCCGCACTGGCCGCCTGCACCCGCACACCGCGCAATGCCAGCGGGATCAGCACCACGATGATCAGCGCGTTGAATACGATGGCTGACACAATCGCGCTTTGCGGGCTCTGCAGGCCCATCACGTTGAGCACGCCCAGTTGCGGGTAGATCGAAGCAAACAGCGCCGGCAAAATCGCGAAGTACTTGGCCACGTCGTTGGCGATCGAGAACGTGGTCAATGCGCCACGGGTCACCAGTAACTCCTTGCCGATCTGCACTACATCCAGCAGCTTGGTGGGGTCGCTGTCCAGATCCACCATGTTCGCGGCTTCACGGGCCGCCTGGGTGCCGTCGTTCATCGCCATGCCCACATCGGCCTGGGCCAGGGCCGGAGCGTCGTTGGCGCCATCACCGCACATCGCCACAAGGCGGCCGTCATTTTGCTCATGGCGAATGCGCGCCAGTTTTTTCTCCGGTGTGGCCTCGGCCAGCACGTCATCCACCCCGGCTTCAGCAGCAATGGCCGCGGCGGTCAGCGGGTTGTCGCCGGTCACCATCACGGTGCGGATGCCCAACTTGCGCAACTCGGCAAAACGCTCGCGAATACCTGGTTTGACCACGTCCTTGAGGTGGATGGCGCCCAGCAGCTTGCCCTGGGCACAGACCAGCAAAGGGGTGCCGCCGCTCTGGGCGATCTTGTCGATTTCCCGGGACAGGGCCGGCAACAGCTCGCCGCGTTTGAGGCCGACAAACGCCAGCACTGAATCCACGGCCCCTTTGCGGTACACCCGACCGTTGTGGTCGATACCCGACAGGCGGGTTTCAGCGGTAAAGGGTACGGCCGTGAAGTCCGACACGGGTAACTCGGGCAGGCTGTGCTGGCCCCGAACAAACTCGACGATGGACTTGCCCTCTGCCGTCTCGTCCGCCAGCGAAGCGCGCAACGCGCCCTCTGCCAGCTCTTTGGCGGTCACGCCGGGGCAGGCATACAGCGCCGTGCAGCGGCGGTTGCCGAAGGTGATGGTGCCGGTCTTGTCGAGCATCAGCACATGCACATCACCCGCGGCTTCAACCGCCCGCCCCGACTTGGCAATCACGTTGAGGCGCACCAGACGGTCCATGCCGGCAATACCGATGGCCGACAACAAGCCGCCGATGGTGGTCGGAATCAGCGTCACCAGCAGGGCCACCAGAAACACCAGGGGCAAGCTGCCACCGGCAAAGTAAGCGAACGGCTGCAAGGTCACGACCACGATCAGAAAGATCAGGGTCAGGCCGATCAGCAGAATATCCAGGGCAATCTCGTTAGGGGTTTTCTGCCGCTTTGCCCCTTCGACCAGTGCGATCATACGATCCAGGGTGGACTCGCCGGGATTGGCGCTGATTTGCACCAGCAACCAGTCACTGACCAGCCGCGTATTGCCGGTCACCGCCGAGCGATCACCGCCCGACTCACGGATCACCGGCGCCGATTCGCCAGTAATCGCCGCTTCGTTGACCGCGGCAATCCCTTCAATCACCTCGCCGTCGCCGGGAATCATCTCCCCCGCTTCGACGCGCACTACATCCCCTTTGCGCAGGCGGGTGGCCGGGACGATTTCAAAGCCGCCCGTGGCAGTGCGCCGACGCGCACTCAAGCCCACACTGCCAGCTTTGAGGCTATCGGCCCGAGCCTTGCCGCGCCCCTCGGCCAGGGCTTCGGCAAAGTTGGCGAACAGCACGGTAAACCACAGCCACAGAGCGATTTGCACCGCCACCCCGGTGGGCACTGCAGGCTCGGGGATAAAACACAGCACCGTGGTAAAAATCGCGGTCAGCTCGACCACCAGCATCACCGGCGAGCGTTGCAGCTGGCGCGGGTCGAGTTTGACGAATGCTTGCAACAGCGCCGGACGCCAGATATCGGCGAACGAAGTCTTCGGCGACTCGGGAGCCCTGGCTTCAGGCGTTGGCGTCAACTTTGAAACAGGAGCAGGCATAGTCATCTTCGTCTCCTCAGAAGCCCTGGGTCAGTTGTTCAGCGATGGGGCCAAGGGCCAAGGTCGGCAGAAAGGTCAGGCCGCCCACCAGCAAGATGGTCACGGTCAGCAGAGCGACAAACAGCGGGCCGTGGGTCGGAAAACTGTCCTGGCCAATCGGCGAGCTTTTCTTGATCGCGAGGCTGCCGGCCAATGCCAGCACCGGCAGGATGTAACCGAAGCGTCCGATCAACATGCCCAGGCCCAGCATCAGGTTGTAGAACGGCGTGTTGGCGTTAAGCCCGGCGAAGGCTGAGCCGTTGTTGGCACTGGCCGAGGTGAAGGCATACAGGATCTGGCTGAAACCATGGGGCCCGGGGTTGCTGACCGAGGCCACGGCACTGGGCAGTACGGCGGCAATCGCGCCCAGCACCAGCACCCCCACCGGCATCACCAGCAAGGTCACCACCAGCAGCTGGACTTCCCTGGCCTGCAGCTTTTTACCGAGGTATTCAGGGGTGCGGCCGATCATCAGGCCGGCGAGGAACACCGCGATCAACACGTTGAGCAACATCCCGTAGAGCCCGGCACCGACGCCACCGAAGATCACTTCGCCGACCATCATGTTGAGCAGTGCCACCATCCCGGTCAGCGGGTTGAGGCTGTCGTGCATGGCGTTGACCGAGCCGTTGGAGGCTGAGGTCGTGGTTTCGGTCCACAGCACACTGCCGGTGGTGCCGAAGCGGACTTCCTTGCCTTCCAGCGGTGCGCTCTGCTCGACCAGCGGGCTGTTGAGCGCCGGGTTCGGCTGGTATTCGGCATACAGCGCCGTGCCGCCGCCGATCAGGAACAAGGCCAACATACAGGCGATGATTGCGCGGCTCTGACGCAGGTCCTTGACGTAATGGCCGAAGGTGAACACCAACGCCACCGGGATCAGAATAATCGAGGCCATTTCGAACAAATTGCTCCAGGCGCTCGGGTTTTCGAACGGGTGCGCCGAGTTCACGCCGAAAAAGCCGCCGCCGTTGGTGCCCAGTTGCTTGATCGCAATCTGGCTGGCAGCTGGACCCAGCGGGATTACTTGATCGGCACCTTGCAGGGTTACGGCATTGACGTAATGGGCAAAGGTTTGCGGCACGCCCTGCCACACCAGCAGCAACGCCAGCACCAGGCACAACGGCAGCAGGCCATAGAGCGTGGCGCGGGTCATGTCGACCCAGAAGTTGCCCAGCGTGTGCGCCGAGCGGCGGCTGATACCACGGCACAAGGCGACCAGCACGGCCAGGCCGGTGGCGGCGCTGACAAAATTCTGCACGGTCAGCCCGGCCATCTGGCTGAAATAGCTCAGGCTGGCTTCACCGCTGTAGCTCTGCCAGTTGGTGTTGGTGACAAAACTCACCGCGGTATTGAACGCTTGCGTCCACTCCTGCCCCGGCAACTGCTGGGGGTTGAGTGGCAAGTACGACTGAAACAGCAAAATGGCGAACAACAACACAAAGCCTGTCAGGTTGAAAACCAGCAGGGCCAGGGTGTACTTCTGCCAGCTTTGCTCACTGCCCGGGTCAACCCCGGCGATGCGGTAGCAGACCTTTTCGACGGGCCCCAATACCGGGCTCAGCCAGGTCCGCCGGCCCTCCATCACCTTGTAGTAAAAACGCCCCAGCCAGGGTGCGGGCAACAGCACCAGGGCAAAAAAGGCAAGCATCAGCCCATAGTCATAACTGTGCATACCCGCTCCTAGTTCCGGTCTGCGCGCAACAGCGCAACCAGCAGATAAACGAACAGCGCCACTGCCAGCAGCAGCGACACCCCATCCAGAATGCCCATGACAACTCTCCCCAGGCGGCACCTGCCGCGTAGGAAGAGAGTGTGGGGAATCAGGGCGTAAAGGATCGAGATCGAGAGGGATGCGCGGGCGTAAAGAAGGTGTAAAAAAGCAGCCATGCCTGCCGTAGCAGCTGGCGAAGGAACGCGGCTGCGTTCGAGCGCGAAGCGGTCGTAAATCATCTAGATGCGGCGTAACTGACAAACCGCATTGGCCAAATTGACGACGGCTACGCCGCCGGACGCAGCCTTCGTCCCTCGGCAGTTGCTACATGTGGGTTAGGATCAGCGCAACAGAGGGCTGTCCAGTACCTCGGAGGCGCCGCCCAGCACGCTTTCGCTCAGCTGGATAAAGCTCGCGGTATTGACCTTGTCCATGCGCATCAGCGCCTGGCTGACATCATCCAGCGAGCGCTTGCTGTGGGTCTGCAAACGGATTTCACGGTCCAGTGCCTGCAACAGCGTGACTGCCCGCGCAACCATGGCCGCGTTTGCCTGTTCACCGCGCAGGCGGGTCACGTTTTTACCGGCAGCGTTGAGCTTGTGCTGCAGGGTCTGGTAACGCTCATCACTCATGCCGCCGGCGCGGCGCAGCAGTTCGATGGCGTAGTACTCGCCAAGGCCCTCGCCGATCCAGTCATGCCCCGGCTCATCGTTGATGCCGCTGAACAACTGCACCACTTCGCGCAACAACGGACTTGAACCGCTCTCGCTGACCAGCGGCAAACCGCTATAGAGGTAGATCGAGTTGCGCCCCGCTGCACTGCCTTTCCACATCGGGCTGCCCGCGCCGACGATCAGCAGCTTGGGCGGGTTGCGCGGGAACACCGCCTGCACCTGCGGCCACACAAAGGTCAACAGGGTCAGCACATCCATGCGGTGCATGCCCTGCCCCTTGGGTGCGCTCACCGTGACCTCGGTTTCGCCCAGGGTGGTGCGGCGGCTGCCCAGGTTACCCGCGAGCATCCAGCCGGTGGGGCGATCAAACAGACGCGACACATCATCGATACGAAAGCGGTTTTTACCGATACGCGGCCAGGCGGTTTCAACGCTTTTCCAGCCTTTGGGCAGTTCGAATTCAAGCCGCGACACCAGCTCGACCCCATCCTGCTGATCGAGGCTGGCAGGCGGGATCAGTTGTTCACCGCGAAACAACGCCCAGTCAGGCGTGATCCGGGTGTCGTACGTGCCGTTCTTGCGCGGCTGGTTCAGGCGGACGCGGTAACTCAGGCTGGCACTGCCCGCTGGCGGATGCCACAGGCCCCGGCTATGGACCGGGTCGGGGCTCAGTTGCCATTGCCCGTCGGCCTTGAAGTCGCTGTAACTGCCCGGCGCGCCCAGGTCGAAATCCAGGCTGCGCACAGCAGAACCCTCGGCCAGGGTGATCCGCACCTCGGCCTGATCGCTTTTGGGCAACAACTGTACGTGGTAATCGAGCGCCACTTTTTGCCCAGCCCACAGCGGGCCCGCCGCCAGCAACAGCAGCAAACCCAGGGGCAATCGATAACGGAGCGGCATACACACTCCTTGCAAACCGCTCCGGCACTTAACCGGCGCGGAAAATCAAATGATCTTCCCAGTCATCTTCAGGCACGCTGCCTTCGGCCAGCATGCGCCCGGACTGTGAAATGCGCTCATGGTGGACAGCGTCCGGGTCGCCACACACCAGGTGATGCCACAGCGGCAAGTCCTTGCGCTCGCTCACCAGCCGGTAGCCGCAAGTCGGCGGCAGCCACTTGAACTCTTCGGCCTTGCCCGGCGACAGCTGAATGCAGTCAGGGACTGAATCACGACGATTAGGGTAGTCGGTGCACTGGCAGGTTTTCAGATCGAGCAGTTTGCAGGCGATGCGCGTGTAGTAGACGCTGTTGTCGTCTTCATCTTCGAGCTTTTGCAAGCAGCACAATCCGCAGCCGTCGCACAGCGACTCCCATTCCTCCTGATCAAGTTGATCGAGGGTTTTGCGGATCCAGAACGGTTCAACGATTGCGGCCATGGTTCAAACATCAACATCAGGGAGTGGAAAGGGCCGCCAGTCTAGTGCCCAAGACCCCGCGGGCCAAGGGCTTGTCGTCAGACTTGTCAGCTTGACGGCATCCCAGTAGTTTTAGCCCCTGAATTGAGCCGTTACATTTACCTCAGGAAACCGCCATGCCTGCTAGCAGCCGTAAAGCCGATCACAGCATTCACGAGCAATTTACCCAGCGCTGGTCGCCCCGCGCCTTTACCGATGCGACCATCGACAAAGCCACCCTGCTGAGCTTTTTTGAGGCGGCACGCTGGGCACCGTCGGCCTACAACGCACAACCCTGGCGCTTTCTGTTCGCCCTGCGCGGCACCCCGGAGTTCGACCGTTACCTGAGCCTGCTGGTGGAGTTCAACCAGGGTTGGGCCAAGCATGCTGCCGCGCTGGTGGTGATTGTGTCCAAGACCACCTTCGCGGCACCGGGCACCACCGAAGAAAAACCCGCACCGACCCACGCCTTCGACACTGGCGCCGCCTGGGGCCACCTGGCCCTGCAGGCTCACCTGAGCGGCTGGCACACCCACGGCATGAGCGGTCTGGATTTTGAACGGGCGCGCCAGGAGCTGAAAATCCCTGAGGGCTACCAGGTCCAGGCAATGGTTGCGATCGGCAAGATCGGTGACAAGTCGAGCCTGGTGGATTACCTGCAAGCCAAGGAAGTGCCAAGCCAGCGCGAACCGCTGAGCAAGCTGGTGGCTGAAGGCGATTTCAGCCTGTAACCCGGCTACAGAAATACTTCATCTTTGGGAGCGAGCCTGCTCGCGAATGGCCTTCGCGAGCAGGCTCGCTCCCACAGGAGTGGTTTGACCGGCAACAGAGTATCTACAGGATCAGTAACCGCGGTCGAAATCCACTTCGCCACGCAATGCCTCACCCGCCTGATACGCACGCAAATTGTCGACAAACAGCTGGGCCATCATCGGTGGCGAGGTCGGCGCCGAGCTGTGCCCGGTCAACAGCAAGCCCCAGGCCGTCCAGAACGGATGCTTGGCCGGCAACGGCTCCTGACGACAGACGTCAATCACCGCGCCCGCCAGATGCCCCACGCGCAAAGCCTCGACCAGATCGGCATCAACCACGGACACACCGCGCCCGGCATTGATGAATACGGCATTGGGATTGAACTGCGCAAACAGCTCGGCATCGTACACATCATGGGTGTCCGGGGTGTTGGGCAACAGGTTGATCACGTAATCCACCTGCCCCACCAGGCGCGGCAAGTCGCTCAGCACACCCACTTCCTTGAACGGTGCCAGCTCGCGGGCGGTTGTGGCGATGGCATGCAACTCAACGCCAAAAGGTAGCAGAAACTGCGCCACGGTCTGGCCAATATCCCCGGCCCCGACGATCAGCACCTTACGCCCGACCAGGCTCTGGCCCATGCGGTTATCCCACTTGCGCTCGACCTGGCTGACCAGCCGGGCCATGACTTCACGCTCGTGGCCGAGCATGTAGGTCAGAACGTATTCAGCCATCACCTGACCAAAAATACCCACGGCGCGGGTCAGTCGATAGTCACGCTTGAGACCTTCGGCCAACAACGGTGTGATGCCCGCCCAGGTCGACTGCAACCAAGCAGGCTTGTGGCCCTGGCGCAGCAGGGTCGCCAGCAGGTCCGGCTGGCCCAGCCACACCGGGCATTCACCGGCCATGCGCGACAGTTCCTCGGAATCGCCGCTGGACTGCAGTTGCAGATCCGGGGCGAGGCGCTGCAGCAGTTGGGTGTACAGCGGGTAATCGTGCTCGGCAATCAGGACGCGCATGTTTCTAACCTTTCCAAAACACTGCCAGCGCCCGTCGCCGAGGTTTGCCCCGTCGCGTTCGGCCAGCGCCAATCAAAATGAGTCCGTTTCAGACAGGCGCCCGGAACCGGGCACCTGGCGCCGCACTTACATCGGGTCGTTGCGACGCAACAGCTCTTCAGGCAAGTGCTCGATGTATTCGTCTTCGGCCGGCGGCATTTGCAGGTGATAGCCCTGGCTCTCGAGGTTTTCCAGAACCTTGGTGATGTCTTCGCGCGACAGCTTGCGCTCGGGCGTCAGCACCAGATCAAAGGCGTGGATCGGCTTGCCAAAAGCCAGCATCAGCGGTTCCGGCACGCGCTCCAGGGCATCGGCCTTGAGTACATACAGGTACATTTCGTTGCGTTTGGTGCTGCGGTAGATCGAGCAAATACGTTTCAAGACAGTTCTCCAGCGGTGGCCAGGCAATCGAGCAAGGCCTGGCCCATCAACTCACGGCGCCAGCCGCGCAGTGATTCCGGCAATTGATAAGGGCCATTGGGGAAGCCGCTTTTAAGCAGGGCTTCCAGGGTTTTCTTACGCAGCATCAGTTCCGGCGCAATGTTCAGGCGCTCAGCTTCAGCCTGGCCGATGGCACGCAGACGCTTGATCAGCAACGCGGCTTCAACCGGCAACGGCTCGGGCACGGCGGGCGGCCATTGTTCCGGCGGCAGACTGCCAGCACGCTTGATCAGATCAAGCAAAAACTCACCGTCCTGACGCACGGTGCGCGGGTGCATGTCTTCAATGCGCGCCAGTGCCACCAGGTTATCAGGCTGGGTTTTGGCCAGAGGCCACAATGCATGCTCGCGTATCACGCGGTTGCGCGGCAGGTCCCGGGCACGGGCTTCGTGCTCGCGCCAGGCGCAGATTTCACGCAATACCGCCAGTTGGGCCCGTGACAGCTTCCACGCCAGCTTGGCTTCGCGGTACACCTCGTAAGGATCTGTTTCGCGGCGCAGGTTGGCGACCAGTTCGGCGCCATCTTCCAGCACCCAGCGGTACTTTTCCGCCGACAGGCGCGGATGCAGCAACTTGTAGACTTCAGCCAGGTGCACGGCATCTTCGGCGGCGTAGCTGATCTGGGTTTCCGACAACGGACGCTGCAACCAGTCGGAGCGGGTCTCGCCCTTGGGCAGATCGATATCCAGGACTTCCTTGACCAGGCGCGAATAGCCCATGGAGAAGCCCAGGTTCAGATAGGCGGCTGCCAGTTGGGTGTCGAACAGTGGCACCGGCAGGCTGCCGGTCAGGCGCAGTAAAACCTCAAGGTCTTCACTGCAGGCATGCAGCACTTTGACCACCGCCTGGTTTTCCAGCAGGTCGGCCAGGGGCTGCCAGTTGTCGATGGTCAACGGGTCGATCAGGTACGCCCGCGTGCCGTCGCCAATCTGGATCAGGCCGGCAATCGGGTAAAAGGTGTCGACCCGCATAAATTCGGTGTCGAGGGCTACGAACGGCAATTGTTGCCATTCGGCGCAATGCTGGCCGAGGCTATCGTTGTCGCGAATCCAGTGAATATCGATGGCCACACGGCTCTCCCTTGAAGAATGGCGCGCAGTATATATCGCCGCCAGGGATTACCGGACATTGCCTCGTCATGTTGTGCGCGAAAAAACCTACGAAACTTCCATATAAAACCCGCATCCATAGAGTGATTTCCTCTATAAATTGCCTGGCTCAACGCCATTGAAGATTTGTTACAACACATTATGTGACAAGCCAGTCGGGCCACTGTGAGCGGGCACGAGTAGATTTGCGCACTAAAAACCGAGGATACCCCATGAAAATGACCTGCAAACTGTCAGCACTGGCACTTTCGCTGATAGGCCTTTGCTCTTTTTCCAGTAGTGCACTGGCAAAGGGTTCTGACCTGGATGCAGTGGTGCAAAACGGCGCCAGGCACGTAATGCAAGAATACGCCGTGCCCGGCCTGGTCATCGCCGTGAGCGCTAACGGCAAGCAACACTTTTACAGCTTCGGTGTCGCGTCTAAGGCCAGTAAAGAGCCAGTGACCCCCGACACACTGTTCGAGGTTGGCTCGGTCAGCAAACTGTTTACCGCAACCCTGGCCACTTATGCTCAGGCCCAGGGCAAGCTTTCGCTGTTCGATACCGTCGGCAAATACGAGCCGGAACTTGAAGGCACACCCTTTGGCAAGGTAACCCTGGCCCATCTGGCCACCCATACTGCAGGCGGCTTCCCTTTGCAGCTGCCGGACAGCGTGCAGGACGAGCGCCAGTTGATGGATTACCTCAAACGCTGGAAACCCGCCTACCCGATGGGCACCCAGCGCAGCTACGCCAATCCAAGCATCGGCATGCTCGGCGTGATTGCCGCCAAAAGCCTGAACCTGCCGTTCACCCAGGCAATGGAGCAACAACTGTTCCCGGCACTGGGGCTGCACAACACCTACTACACCGTGCCCGCCAGCAAAATGACGTTGTATGCCCAGGGCTACGACAAGCAGGATGCACCGGTCAGGCTTAACTCCGGCGTGCTCGGCAATGAAGCCTATGGCGTGAAAACCAGCGCCCGCGACCTGATCCACTTTACCGAGCTCAACCTGGGCCAGGGCGAAACCAGCCCGCAGATTCGCAAGGCTCTGGCTGACACGCACACCGGTTATTTCCGCGTGGGGCCCATGACGCAGGATCTGATCTGGGAACAGTACCCTTACCCTGTCGAGCTCAAATCGCTGTTGGAAGGCAACTCGAACAACATGGCCTATGAAAACAATGACGCCATCGCCCTGAATCCGCCTCTGGCCCCACAACAGGCGGTATGGGTCAACAAGACCGGCTCAACCGGCGGCTTTGGTGCCTACGCAGTGTTTGTGCCTGCCAAGCAAAAATCGATCGTCATTCTGGCCAACAAGAACTACCCCAACGACGCACGGGTCAAGTTGGCATACGAGGTGCTCAAGGCCCTGGACTAAATGTCCTTGCGCAAGATGTAGATGCTGCCCATGCCACAACCGGGCAGCACTTCGTACTGTTTGAGGATACTGAAGCCTGCCCGCTCAAATTGACCTTCAATTTCGTCCTTGTTCACCACGATACGGAGCGGGTCACAGCCCTGCTCCGCCGTACGACCAAGGGGCACAGAAAGGATCAGGCCGTCACGACTGACCCTGTGCAGCTCGCGCAAAATGGCCTGGCGATGATCGCTGTCGCGCACATGGTGGAACAACTGCATGCAAAAAATGCAGTCCACGGCGTTTTCCGAAATATCGATGGAAAACACCGAGCTTTGAAACAGTTTGATGCGCGCCAGCAGGCCGGCGGGATGGTGGGTTTGTGCGTGATCGAGCATGGCCTGCGACGAGTCGCAGGCCAGGATCACCCGATTGCCATGCTCGGCCAAAATCGGCCAGAAACGCCCGGCTCCGCAAGCCAGATCCAGGATCAGTCCAGGCTCGCCCGCAACCTTGAGCGCCCGGCGCACCAGGCGCCGCTCGCGCCACAACACGAACCTGCGGGCAAGCCCTTGGGGCTGTACTTGCAGGCAAACCTTCGCATGCTCGCGGTCAAACTGCTCGGCGAGCTCATGCTCTATAGGGGTGGAAGGTGGCTGCGATGACATGGGCCCGCGAACTCTTGTGTTTGATGATGATCAACGCAGAGATTATCGGGGCACCAGTGAAAAAATTGTCACAAAACCATGAAAACAGGCGGGTCACGCCTGCTGCAAATACCAGCGCCAGTCCTGCTCGCCCACTTCGCCCATGAATTGACGGTATTCCGCGTTTTTCACGGCCAGGTAGACCTTGAGAAACTCCGGACCGAAGGCTTCTTTTGCCCACTCCGAAGCCTGCAACGCCCGCAAGGTGGTCAGCCAGTCGGTCGGCAACCGCTCGCTGGCCTGGGCATAGCCATTGCCTTCGACCGGCGCACCCGGGTCGAGTTGCTCGCGAATGCCACGATGGATTCCGGCCAGAATAGCTGCCGCGGCCAGGTACGGATTGGCATCGGCACCACATATGCGGTGTTCGATATGCCGTGAAAACGCCGGACCACCGGGCACCCGCAGGCTCACCGTACGGTTGTCCACGCCCCAGGTAGCGGCCAGCGGCGCATAACTGTTGCTCTGGAATCGGCGGTAGGAGTTGGCATTGGGGCAAAACATCAACAGTGAATCGAGCAAAGTGCTGAGCATTCCGCCCACCGCCTGCCTGAGTAACGGCGTACCGTCCGCTGCCTCGCTGGCAAACAGGTTGTTGCCGTCCTTGTCGGCCAGGCTCACATGCATGTGCATGCCGGTACCGGCCAGATCATCGAAAGGCTTGGCCATAAAGCAGGCAACCATCCCGTGCTTGTGCGCCACGCCTTTGACCAGGCGCTTGTAGCGCACCGCTTCGTCCATTGCCTGCAGCGCGTCACTGCGATGCTCCAGGGTAATTTCCACCTGCCCCGGCGCATATTCGGAAATCGCCGTGCGTGCAGGTATCCCTTGGAGCTTGCAAGCGCTGTACAAGTCGGCCAGAAACGGCTCGATCTGTTCCAGCTCGCGCAAGCCGTAAACCTGGGTCGCCCGCGGGCGCTGGCCATCAGCATCACGGGCCGGTTGCGGGCGACCGTTGCTGTCGCGCTGCTGATCGAGCAGATAAAACTCCAGCTCCGCCGCCATCACCGGGTAATAGCCATCGGCCTTGAGGCCGTCGATAACCTTGGCCAGCAAGTGCCGGGGGTCGGCCACTGTGGCGGGCATGCCCTGTTGGGGATGCATGCTGACCTGTACTGCCGCCGTGGGAATCAGGCGCCACGGCATGGGCTGCAGGCTGCCACTGACGGGATAGGCACGGCAGTCGATATCGCCCACATCCCACACCAGGCCGGTGTTTTCCACATCGTCGCCGTTAATGCTCAAGCCCAGAATCGTGCTCGGCAGCGGCCGACCGCTCTCGTAGACCGCCAGCAACTCGTCGCGGTGCAGCAACTTGCCGCGAGGCACACCGTTATTGTCGATGATGAACAGTTCGAACATCTCGATGTGGGGATGTAATTCCAGAAAATCCAGGGCTTGTTGCAGCGGGGCAAACGCGGTTGCAGCACTCATGGCAATACTCATCGGTTCGTATCAGACAGGCGCCGGGGCGCACATATTCAGGATTTGACGGCACGATGAAGATCCGGCGGGCGGGCATGACGGCAGTGAAACAGGGCCCAAAAGGCCTGCCAGGGGCACTGAATGCTGCTCATACCTGCAACCGTTGCCAAAAAGGGAACCCAGCCTCACACGCCCGGGTGGGTTGTTTAAATGCAGGGATTTATACCTTTGGTTACATCGGCGCTAAACAATCAAGCCTCTGTGGGAGCGGGCTCTGTGAACGTTTCAATCCCCGGCAAGGTCGCATGCAGTGTCTATCCTGCTTGATCCACCCTACTGCTTCGAGGAGCCCGCACCATGACCAGAACGGTTGCCGATTTCATCACCGAAACCCTGCAGCAAGCCGGCGTAAAGCGTGTATTTGGCGTGGTGGGTGATTCCCTCAATGGCTTTACCGACGCCTTGCGTCGCCAGGAGCAGATTGAGTGGATCCATATGCGCAACGAGGAGTCCGCCGCATTCGCCGCTGGGGCCGAAGCCCATTTGACCGGCGAGCTGGCGGTTTGCGCCGGCAGCTGTGGCCCCGGCAACCTGCACTTGATCAATGGCCTGTTCGACGCCCATCGCAGCGGAGTACCGGTGCTGGCACTGGCCGCTCACATCCCCGGCAGCGAAATCGGTATCGACTATTTTCAGGCCACCCACCCCGAAAGCCTGTTCAAGGAATGCAGCCACTACGTTGAACTGGTGTCCCGCCCTGAGCAACTGCCGCAGATTTTGCATCGGGCCATGCGCACAGCCATCGCCAAACGCGGAGTGGCGGTGGTAGTGATTCCGGGGGATGTGGCGCTGCAAGCGACCGAGGCCAAGGTGGCGCAATGGCTCAAGCCTGCCCAGCCGCTGGTCTGTCCCGCCCCGCCCGATATCGACCGGCTGGCGTCGTTTCTCAATGACGGCAAGAAAGTCACACTGCTGTGCGGCGCAGGCTGCGCCGGTGCCCATAGCGAAATCCTGGCCCTGGCCGAGCGGTTGAACGCGCCCATCGTGCATGCCCTGCGCGGCAAGGAACATGTCGAATACGACAACCCCTATGACGTCGGCATGACCGGCCTGATCGGCTTCGCCTCGGGTTACAAGGCGATGATGAACTGCGACACCCTGCTGATGCTGGGCACCAACTTTCCTTATCGCCAGTTCTATCCCGAGCACAGTTATATCGCACAGATCGACCTGCGCCCCGAAGCCCTGGGCAATCGCTGCCCGCTGCAACTGGGGCTGCTCGGTGATGTGAAGCTGACGCTTGAGGCCGTATTGCCCAAGGTGATGCAAAACCCCGACCGCGACCACCTCGACCAGGCGCTGGACGATTACAAAAAAGCCCGGGAAGACCTCGACGCCCTGGCGGAAAGTGGCCCTGGCAGCTCTATCATCCACCCCCAGTACCTCAACCGGCTGGTCAGTGAGCTGGCGGCAGAGGATGCGATTTTCACCTGCGACGTTGGCACCCCCACTGCGTGGGCAGCCCGCTATTTGAAGATGAACGGCAAACGGCGCCTGATCGGCTCGTTCAACCACGGCTCGATGGCCAATGCCATGCTGCAGGCCATCGGCGCACAGGCAACATACCCGGATCGCCAGGTTATCTCGATGTCCGGCGACGGTGGTTTCACCATGATGATGGGTGACTTCCTCACCCTCAGCCAGGTGGGCTTGCCGGTCAAGGTCATCGTGCTCAACAACGGCACCCTGGGTTTTGTCGAAATGGAAATGAAGGCAGCGGGCTTCCCGGATGTGGGCTGTGACCTGAAAAATCCGGACTTTGCGGCAATGGCCCAGGCCATGGGGGTTAAAGGGATTCGCGTGGAGCATCCATCCGAACTGGAAGCGGCGCTGCGCGAAGCCTTCGCCCATGACGGCCCGGTGCTGGTGGATGTGGTCAGCGCCCGTCAGGAGCTGGTCATGCCGCCGACCAAGACGTTCGAACAGGCCAAGGGCTTCAGCCTGTTTATGCTCAAGACCGTGATGGACGGCCGCGCCCGGGAGCTGATCGACCTGGCCAAAGTCAACTTGTGGCGCTGATTAACTCTCCAATAACCGCAGTACTTTGTGGGAGCGGGCTTGCTCGCGATGAAATTGACGCGGTTTACCTGACAGACCGCGCCGCATGCATCGCGAGCAAGCCCGCTCCCACAGGGAGACCTTGACCGGAAACAGAGTTTCTACACGATTGAAAACCGCTACAGCTTGCGATCACGAGCAGCTCTCGCCTAATATACGTTCCATATGCATTTCATATTGGAACGCTGATGGGCATCGTCAAGATATCCGAGCAGATGCACGAAAACCTGCGGGTCGCCAGCAACGCGCTGAGCCGCTCGATCAATGCACAAGCCGAGCACTGGATGCGCATTGGCATGCTGTCCGAACTGCACCCCAACCTTGATCACAACCAGATCTGCCGCCTGCTGGTGCGGGCCGAGCAGGCTGGCGGCCTGGACTTGAATGTGGCACTGCAAGACACCCCCCTCGCAACCGGAGCACATTCATGAAGGCCAGCGTCGTTATCAACACCCCGGCGCAAATCGCCCAGTCCAAGGTCGCGGGCAAGCTGGCCGCCGAAGTGCTGGCCATGATCGGCGAGCACGTCAAGGCCGGGGTCACCACCGACCAGCTCGACCGGATCTGCCACGATTACATCGTCAACGTGCAAAAGGCCATCCCCGGCAACGTGGGCTATCACGGTTTCCCCAAAACCGTATGTGCTTCGGTCAATGAAGTGGTATGTCACGGCATCCCGTCCAACCGCGTGCTGCGCGACGGCGATATCGTCAATATCGATATCGCCGTGGTCAAGGATGGCTGGTTCGGCGATACCAGCCGCATGTACTTTGTCGGCGAGCCAAGCCCCGCAGCCCGGCATCTGGTGAAAACCACCTACGACGCCATGTGTGCCGGGATCCGCATGGTCCGCCCGGGCGCAACCCTGGGCGATATCGGCCACGCCATCCAGACCCTGGCCGAGAAAGAAGGCTTCAGTGTGGTACGCGAGTATTGCGGCCACGGCATCGGCAAGGTCTATCACGACGAACCGCAGGTGCTGCACTACGGTTATCCGGGCCAGGGCATGAAGCTCAAGACCGGCATGATTTTCACCATCGAACCGATGCTTAACGCTGGCAAGCGCCATGTGAAGACGCTGCCTGACCACTGGACTGTCGTGACCAGGGATGGCTCGCTGTCGGCCCAGTGGGAGCATATGGTGGCCGTGACTGACGACGGCTTTGAGGTGCTGAGCCCGTGGCCGGACACCCTGGCCGAGTACCCCGCCATCGTTTGACGGGCCACTGCACAGGGACGGCGATATGACGGTTGAAAGCTACGACCAACTGGCGATCTTCGCGGTGGTTGCCCAGGAGCGCAGCTTTACCCGCGCCGCCGCCCGCCTGGGCATGTCGCAACCGGCCCTGAGCCGGGCCATGCGCCAGCTCGAGGAACGCC